>DATKTD010000206.1:0-7236 GCA_035531315.1 Rectinemataceae bacterium | reverse complement strand
CAACCCCGCGTATTCTCCATCGCTGGTAATCGGCCGTTGGATCGTAAGGAATCAGAGCCCCGAATATGTCGGGGCACGACAAAAAAGGTTCGCGTGGACCATAGGCATGGCCCTGTCGGCACTCATGTTCGCCTCGCTGGTCGTGGCGAACGCGACGAGCCCGATAACGGGAATCACCTGCCTGATCTGCCTGGCCTTCCTGTTTTTCGAGACGGCCTTCGGCATCTGTTTGGGATGCAAGTTCTATCCCTTGTTTTTCAAGGACGAGGCCCGCTATTGCCCGGGCGAAGCCTGCGAGGCGAAAACCAGAATGGCTATCACAAAGACCTCCAAGGCCCAGCTATTCGTCGTGCTCGGATCTTTCGCCTTTATTTTCTTCGTGGCCTTCCTTTTCAACGGGAGCTTGAGCGAAGAGCCCCATGCCTTGTTCGGAATGGGCAATTATTCGAATTCCGAATCGACTCGCTGAGGTCCTGGAGATCGTGGACGCCGATGGGAACATCAGGTGTCACAGCCCCGATATGAGCTCCTGTTTGGTCGGATTTCCCAGGAGCTCGTCGGGACCATGCCCGGTCCGCCTTCCGTCCCGAGGACCTCGGGGGAATCCGAGGGGAAACGCCTTCGCTTCTTTTTTCACGCCGCCCTCTACGCGATCAAGGAGAACGGCCTCGAGTACCTCCTCAGGCTGCTTATCCAGTCAGGGGCCTGAAGGCCCCTGATCCAGAGAGACCGGGTCTTCGGTCTAGGCCGAAGCCTTGGCGCGGGGTCTGGGCTCGGGCACCAGGGCCCCCATCACAGCGGCGCCGCCGAAGCCGATGGCCGCCACGAGGAAGGCGGCCCCCGATAGGCTCAGGGCCACCGTCATGAGGCCGACGATGAAGGGACCCGACATGGTGCCGAGGTCGACGACGAAGCGCCACATGCTGATGAAGCGGCTCGGTTCGCGACTGGGGGCGAAGTCGGTGCTCAGGGTCATGTTGATGCCGCTCCCCAGGCCGTTGCCGAGTCCGGCGACGACGACGGCCACGATCATCATGAACACGCTGTGCACGAAGGGGAGGAGGGCCAGGCCGAGGGCCAGGAGGACGAGGCAGGGCAGGCCCACCGCCTTGCGTCCCCAGCGGTCCATCATGTGGCCCGCCGGATACACGAGGAGTATTTCGACGAAGAACATCAGTCCTATGATCATCCCGATCTGGGACACCGAGAGGCCGAGGGAGTTGGCCACGAGGGGCACCAGGGCCTGACGGGCCGTCCGCATGAGTTGGAGGGTGATTATCGCCAGGCCCGCCGTCGCGAAGATGCCGGCATTGTCGCGGAGCATGGCGATCGACTGGGCCGGCGTCCAGCGCTCGACCTTGGCGTTGGTCTCGGCGGGGGGAACCCATAGGTAGAGGAAGAAAGAAGCGAGGGCCATAAGGACCGCGTAGACGAGGAAGGCGTAGCGGAAACCGAAGGTCTCGGCGATGAAGCCCCCGGCGACGGGGCCGACGAAGTAGCCGAGCCGATTCTCGCCGCCGATCAGGGAGAGGGCCCGGCCACGCACCGTCGAGGGCACGAGGGTCCGGAAATGGGCCAGGCGCGCGACGAAGAAGCTGGTCTGGGTCATGCCCATGACGAAGGCGGAAAGGCCGAGGAGCCAGGGGGCGGGGGCGAAGGCGGCGGCCGCGGCCGCGAGGGCCTCGACGAAGGTCACGACGACGACGACCCGACGCATGGGAAAACGGGCCATGAGCTGGCCCGCGGGGATGTTGAAGAGGAGGCTGCCGAGACCCACGAGGCCGACGATGAAGGCCGCGCCGGAGTCCGTCATGCCGAGTTTGCGGGCGTAGAGGGCCAGGAGGGGTATGGCCACGCCTATGCCGAGAAAGGCGAGGCCGGAGGGCAGGTAGAAGGGGAGGACGAGGCTCGAGAGCCTGAAGCTCTCGGCGCCTCCGGTTTCGGTGGCTTCCATGGTGCCCGGATACTAGCACAAAAGGCCTCGCGGTCGATGCACCTCGAAATATCTTCGGACGCGCAACCGCGACGGGAAGACCCAGGTCGAAGCTACACGGCACGTGAGACGACAGTCTCCCCGAAGCAAAGGCGAGGGGGTCGATAAGCGAGGTATCCATGGGAACTGTGCTGCGTTCGGTGGGCGTCGGCATCCCCGGACGCAGAATGAGCAACGACGAACTGGCCCTGAGGATCGATACCAGCGACGAATGGATTCGCTCGCATACCGGCATGGGTTCACAGCACTATGCTGAGGACAGTGTCCTTACCAGCGATCTGGCCGTCGCGGCCGCGCGCGAAGCCCTGGCCAAGGCGGGAGTCGGGGCGGGGGCGGACAGCCTAAAACTCGTGCAGAGCGAGCGGACGAGGACCTTCGAAAGGGACGAGCCCCGGGTCCCCTATCTCTACATGGACGGCCGCAGCGTCTAAAACTTCGCGGTGAAGGAGATCAGCGATCTCATCGGGGAGCTTCTCGACAAGGGCGGCGTCTCGATGGGCGATATTTCATGGATCGTGCCCCACCAGGCCAACGCCCGCATCGTCAAGGCGGCGGCCAAGCGTCTATCCATTCCCGAGGGAAAATTCTATCTCAACATCGAGGAATACGCGAACACCTCTTCGGCGCGCATACCCATTGCCCTCCACGAAATGGACGAAAGGAAGCTCCTCCATCGGGGAGAGCTCCTCATGTTCCTCGGCTTCGGCTCAGGCCTGACCTCGGGAGGCGTCTTGCTCAGGTGGTGAGACGTGGAGGCTGACGAGGCTGGCGATGATCTGGAGCTTGTTCTTTACGCGGTGATGGATCTCGCGGAGGAGGACCTCCTTTTCGGAGAGCGAGGCCGCCAATGCCTCTTCCTTCGCGCGGCGTTCGTGGATCTCGCCCTCCAATTCCGCGTTGAGGCTTTCGAGACGCAGGGTGCGCTGGTTAACCTCGCGGGCCAGGCGGCGGTTGAAATTCCTGAGCGTCATGATGTAGACGAGGGCCGCGGCTCCCATTATTGTCGCAATGCCCTCATTTCGGCAGCGCCGCCTCGATGGCTCCCCGCATCTGTTCCGGTGTGAAGGTGGGGGCGAAACGCCTCACCTTCTCGCCGTCGGCAGACACGAGGAATTTGGTGAAGTTCCACTTAACGGAATCGCCGAGGATGCCGCGGCTGCGCCGCCTGAGTTCGACGAAGAGGGGATGGGCCCCGGGGCCGTTCACCTCGATCTTGGCCATGAGGGGAAAGCTGACGCCGTAGTTGAGCTCGCAGAAGGCGGCGATTTCGGCGTCGCTGCCTGGTTCCTGATGGGCGAACTGGTCGCAGGGCAGGCCTATCACGACGAGGCCCCTGTCCTTGTAGTCGCGGTGCAGGGCCTCGAGGCCCTTGTATTGGGGCGTGAAGCCGCACTTGCTGGCCGTGTTGACGATGAGCAGGGTCTTGCCTTTGAAGGCTGAAAGCGGAAAATTGCCGCCGTCGTTGCGGCGGAGTTCGAAATCGTGGATGGCGTGGTTGGGCATGTTTGCCTCCTGTCCTTTTCCGACTGGATGCCGAAGATACTGAGACTCGGGCGGGCGGCATAGGAGCGGCGGTTCCCTTCCGCGGCGGTTTTCTTCCGCGGCGGCCCGGCGTATAGTCGAGGCGACAACTTTCCAAGGAGTCCGCCATGGTCGCCCCGGAACGAGGTTCCGACAGGAGCTATATCGACCGCGGCTCGCGCCGCAGCGCCGACTACGGTGTGGAGCCCGAGAGGGTCTTTTCGCGCCGCCTCCTCGAGGGGGCCGAGCTCGCCTCCCGCCTCGCCCGGCGCAAGGATCTCATCGTCGCCGCCGAGCCCTTCGTCGCGGGGCTCTACGGCTTTCTCCGTGGCTCGGGTTTCTTCGCCATCCTCACCGACGAGGAGGGCTGCATCCTCTCCGTCCTCGGCGACGAGGCCATCCTGGCCGAGGCCTTCGCCCTCCGGATGGTGCCCGGGGCCTACATGGACGAGTCGAGCATCGGCACGAACGCGATGGGCACGGCCCTGGCCGAGGGGAGGCCGGTCCAGGTCTCCGGCGAGGAACACTTCATCAAGGCCTACCACCGCTGGACCTGTTCGGGCGCTCCCATCCGCGACGCCGAGGGTCGCATCGTCGGCTCCCTCGACCTCACGGGGGGCAAGGACCAGGTCCACCTCCACACACTCGGCATGGTGGTCGCCGCGGTGGTTGCCATCGAGAAGACCCTGGCCCTCAACGCGCGGAACGAGGCCCTCCTGGAGCAGCGCCGCTTCACCGAGACCCTCCTCGACTCGATCGCCGCGGGCATCCTTTCGGCCGACCTCCAAGGGCGCATCCTCACGGCCAATTCGCAGGCCCCCGAGATGTTCGGCTACACCCGCGAAGAGCTCCTCGGCCTCGACATGGAGGCCCTCCTCCCCGGCTGGAACGAGGTGCGGCTCGCCTGTCTCGAGGGCCGCCCCTTCGCGAACGACGATGTGCGCGTCGACGTGCGCTCGAACCGTCTCTACTTCAATCTCGCCACCTATCCCATCGTCGGTAGGAACGGAAAGCCGGAAGCCATCATCCTCGTCTTCAAGGACGTGAAGCGGGTTCGCAAGCACGCCAACGAGATCATGGGGCGAAAGGCGATCTACACCTTCGACAAGATCATCGGCCAGTCGCGGGCCATCACGGAGGCGGTCGCCTTCGCGAAGAAGGTGGCGGACAGCCGCTCGACCATCCTCATCACCGGCGAGTCGGGCACGGGCAAGGAGATCTTCGCCCAGGCCATCCAGAACGCGAGCTCGCGCCGCGACGAGGCCTTCGTCGTCCTGAACTGCGGGGCCATCCCCTCCACCCTCATCGAGTCGGAGCTCTTCGGCTACGCGGAGGGGGCCTTCACCGGGGCGCGGCGCGGCGGCCAGCCGGGGAAGTTCGAGATAGCCGACGGGGGCACCCTCTTCCTCGACGAGATAGGCGAGATGCCCCTGGAGCTCCAGGTGCGGCTCCTCCGCGTCATCGAAGAAGGCACAATTACGCGGGTCGGCGACTCGCGCGAGATCCCCGTCGACGTGCGCATCATTGCCGCCTCGAACAAGGATCTCAAGGAGGAGGTGGCCCGGGGTCTCTTCCGGATGGACCTCTTTTATCGTCTCAATGTCCTGCCCATCCACCTCCCGGCCCTGCGGGAAAGGAGGGACGACATTCCCCTCCTCGTCGATTTTTACATGGGCAAGCTCTCGCGCAAGCTCAACAAGAAACCCGTGGCCATCGGCGCCGACTATCTCGAGGCCCTGGTGGCCCAGGACTGGCCCGGCAATATCCGCGAGCTCGAGAACATGCTGGAGCTCATCATCAACAGCGAGAGACTGCCCCCCCTCCTCGGCGAAGGCTGGAGGCCCCAGGCTGCCATCCTGGCCGAAACCGAGGGTGTCGGGGCCGGGCCGGCCCGCGAGGGAGGCCCGAGTCGCCTCCCCGCGTCGAGGGGCCGAGCCTCCCCCACCCTCCTCGAGGCCGAGGAAAAGCTGATCAGGCTGGCCCTCCTCGACGCGGAGGGCAAGGTCTCGAAGGCGGCCAAGCGCCTCGGCATCGGCCGGAATACCCTCTATCGCAAGATGGAGCGCTACGGAATCGTTCCTGGCGACATGGAGCTTCGTTCCACAACGGAACAGAGTTCCCTAATGGAACAGAAGGTTGAGACAGGCCTGTTCTAAAATGGAACAATCTCGCCCAACCTAGGGCGCCGTGCTCGGCCTTCAGTGTCGGTCTGGCCGCGGCGAGCTCCGCAAACAGGGCATTTTTTTCGCTTTTGATCGAATGTCTCGCATAAACCCCGACTAAGCCCAAACTGGCACGAATCCTGCGTAATAAGAGCATCACGAATTCGCAGGAGGAGTCATGGACAGCATAATCCGCATCGATGTGGGGGCGGCGAAGGGACCCAAGGTCAGCAAGGAAGCCCCGGGAGCCTACGCTGGCCTCGGCGGCCGCGCCCTCACCTCGGCCGTGATCTTCAAAGAGGTGCCGGCCCTTTGTCATCCCCTCGGGCCGGAAAACAAGCTCGTCATAGCCCCCGGCCTCCTGTCGGGAACCGCAGCCGGCAATTCGGGCCGTCTCTCGGTCGGCTGCAAGAGCCCCCTCACCGGCGGCATCAAGGAATCGAACGCCGGCGGCCAGGCGGCCCAGGTCCTGGCCCGCCTCGGCTACGCGGCCATCGTCCTCGAGGGAGAGCCCGTCGGCAAACCCTGTTACCTCGTCCACATCGACAAGAACGGCATCAAGGTCGAGGACGACCAGAGCCTCAAGGGTCTTGGCAATTATGCCCTTATCGAGGTCGTGAAGAAGCGCTTCGGTGAGAAGGTCGCCTGCATCTCCATCGGCCAGGCCGGCGAGATGCGCCTGGCCTCGGCCTCCATCGCCTGCACCGACATGGAAATGCACCCCACCCGCCACGCCGGCCGCGGCGGCGTCGGCGCCGTGATGGGTTCCAAGGGCGTCAAGCTCATCGTCCTCGACGACGAGGGCTGCCCGATGCGGAGCCCGAAGGACCCCGAGAAATTCAAGGCGGCCAACAAGCTCTGGGTCGAGGGACTCAAGAAGCACCCCGTCACCGGCGGCGGTCTCCCCAGCTACGGCACCAACGTCCTCATGAACATCATCAACGAGGCGGGCGGCCTTCCGACCCGCAACTTCCGCAGCGGGCAGTTCGCCGGGGTTTCGAAGATCTCGGGCGAGACCATGGCCGCCCTCGAGACCAAGCGCGGCGGTCTGGCCACCCACGGCTGTCACCGGGGATGCGTCATCCAGTGCTCGGGCATCTACAACGACGAGAAGGGCAACTACCTCACCAAGCAGCCCGAGTACGAGACCGTATGGGCCCACGGCGCCAATTGCGGCATCGACGACCTCGAGTCCATCGCCCGCCTCGACCGTCTCGAGGACGACATCGGCCTCGACACCATCGAGATGGGCGCGGCCATCGGCGTCGCGATGGAAGCGGGCTATCTCCAGTTCGGCGACGCCGCCGGGGCCATCCGCCTCATCGAGGAGGTCGGCAAGGGCACGCCCATGGGCCGCATCATCGGCTCGGGCACCGCCGCCACGGCCAAGGCCTTCGGCATCGAGCGGGCCCCCGTCGTGAAGAACCAGGCCATGCCGGCCTACGATCCCCGCGCCGTCATGGGCATGGGCGTCACCTACGCCACCACGCCGATGGGCGCCGACCACACCGCCGGCTACGCGGTCACGGCCAACGTCCTCAAGGTCGGCGGCTTCGTCGA
>DATKTD010000205.1:0-2690 GCA_035531315.1 Rectinemataceae bacterium | reverse complement strand
AGACTCGCCGTCCTCTACCGTGGCAGCATCGACTGGGAGGGGCCCAACGAGGGCGGAATGATGGCCCACGAGATCGCTTCGCACCTGACCGGCCACTCGCGTGCCGAGCGGCCGATCGGCACGACGAGGGAGGGGTCATGATTCGTCGCGGTCTTCGCACAAGGCTGCCGGCCGTCTTTGTCGCGCTTTGTTTCGCCGTCCTCGAGGCCCTCATCTCGAGCCGCGACCCTCTCGGAGCGCTCTCGGCCTTCTTTCTCGCTCCGCTCTCGGATCCCTGGCGCACCGCCTCCCTCCTCGGCGCGATGGCCCCCCTCCTGGTCGCCGGCCTCGGGGCCGCCGTTTCCTTCAGGGCGGGCATCTTCAATCTCGGTGGCGAAGGTCAGGCCGCCCTGGGCTTCTTCGTCGGCAGCCTCTTCCTCACGCGTTTGGCCTCTCTACCCCCGGCCCTGGCCCTGGTCCTTGCCTTTTCCCTCTCCGCCCTCGCGGGAGCGGCGATAGCCTCGGTCTCGGCCCTCGCCGAACGGAAGCTCGGCGCGAGCGTCCTTTTGACCACCTTCATTCTTTCCCAGGCATTGGTGATCGCGGTGGACTGGGCCGTCGCCGGGCCCTTCAGGGACCCCGCCTCCAATTTGCTCGGCATGGCCCCACTTCCCGCCGCCTATCTCCTGCCCCGACCCTTCGGAGCCCTGCCGCTCGGCATGGGACCCTTCCTCGCCCTCGGCATCGCCCTCGCGATGATCTGGCTCCTCCGCGCGAGCAGACCGGGTTTCGAACTCGAGCTCTTCGGCCGCTCCCGCGATTTCGCGAGGGCCCAGGGCCTCGATCCGCTTCTCTATTTCTGGCCTCTGGCCCTCTCCGGGGCCCTCTCGGGTATGGCGGGGCTCCTCGCCACCGTGGGCGCCTCGGGCCAGGCCGTGCAGGGCATGACGGCCGGACTGGGCTGGAACGGACTGGCCGTCTCCCTCGTCGCGGGCACCGATCCCCTCCTCTCGATACCCTCGGCCCTGTTCTTCGCCTGGCTTTCCGAGGGCGCCAAGGCGGCCTCGATTCTCTCCGATCTACCGACGGCCACCGCCTCCGTGATAACGGCTCTCATCGTTCTCCTCGTGACGGCTCGGACCTACGGGCCGGGATCGAAGAAGTTGCGCGAAACGATAACAGCGCTTAGAAAGGGGGCCGAGTCGTGACCTCCGTCTCCGGCTTCGCCATGACCGTGTTCTCCTCGGCCCTGCCGATCGTCCTCGCGGCCCTCGGCGGTCTGTTCACCGAGTCGGCCGGCAGTCTCTCGGTGGCCCTCGAGGGGGCCATGCTCGCCGGCGCCTTCGCCTCGGTCGCCGCCGCGGCTTCCACGGGCTCAGTCGCCCTCGCCATGCTCGCCGCCCTCCTCGCGGGCAGTCTCGTGGGCATCCTACTCGGCCAGGTCTCCACGAGGCTCAGGGCCGACGTCTTCGTGGCCGGCCTCGCCGTGAACCTTCTCGTGCCCGCCCTCGTGGCCCTCCTTTCCTCGGCCTTCTTCGGGACCCAGGGCGTCGTCAACCTGCCCGTTGGCATCGCGGGCAGCGCCTTGTCCTTCGACGCCCTCACCGCCCTCGCCATCGCCGGCTTCGGTCTCCTCCTCTGGCTCGCCCATGACGGCAGTCCCCTCGGTCTCAGGCTCAGGGCGGCGGGAGAAAAGGGCGAAGCCGCGGCCGCGGCCGGCCTCGACCGGGACGGACTCAGGCGTCTCGCCCATCTCGTGGCCGGTGGATCGGCCGGCCTCGCGGGCTCATGGCTCGCCCTCTCCGTGGCGGCCTTCGTGCCCGGCATGTCCGCGGGTCGGGGCTGGATCGCCCTGGTCGCCATTTATCTCGGAGGACGAAGGCCGCTCGGCATCGTCCTGGCCAGCCTCGGCTTCGGGCTCCTCCTCAGCCTTTCGAACCGGGCGCAGTCCTTCGCCCTCTTTCCGCCCGAACTCCTTCCCGCCCTTCCCTACCTCGTCACCCTCGCGGTCTACCTTTTCACGCTTTGGAGGCGTTCGGCGAGGGCAAGGGACTAATCCAGCCTAATTGTGAAGAGAAGACCCGAGCCGATAGTCGCGAGGGGGGCGGCTATCCCGATGGCCCCATGGGCGGCGGCCAGGGCGACGAGGCTATCGTGGTCGCCGCGCTTGAGAGCCTCGGTGGTGAAGAATCCCAGCAGGACCTCGGTGGCCATCATCGCTCTGTGGGCGAAGAACGCGTAGCGATGGATGTCCCGCTTTGAGAGGCCCCGGTCCTCCGGGCTCAGCATCTCGAGACCCGTGACGGCATTGTAGGCGTAGAAGGCGCCGCCGATGGCGAGGAGGCCCAGGTGGGTCCAGCGCAGGGCCTGGTCCTTGGGCTCGGGCCAAAGGGCGGCGATGTAGTCGCCGTGGAGGGCCTGCTGGCTCGGGCTCGCCCCGCTGTCCGGAAAGCCGATGCTGTCCCGATACGCATGCCCCAGCTTCGATGAGGTCGACGAGGTGCCAGGTTCCCACGACCCCGGCGGCGAGAAGGAATCCCCCGGCCAGGAAGCCCGAGACCATGTGCGTCTTGATGGGAGGCCCCCTGCGAATCGCTCCTTAGTGTCACGAAGATTATGGAATATTGAATCAAGAAGGAGTTGCGTGAGCGTAGGAACCTTCGGAGTCGAATCGGCTTCGAAGGAGAATCCTCATGCTTGCACCTCCCTTC
>DATKTD010000204.1:0-10128 GCA_035531315.1 Rectinemataceae bacterium | reverse complement strand
GACTTCATCACGATGAAGCATATCGAGTATGGTTGGCTCGGCGTCTCGCTCAGGGAGCTCGACCATGCCACGGCCACCGATCTCGGCGTCGACGGCCAGAAAGGCGCCTTCGTGGCCCATGTTTTCAACGGTAGCCCGGCTGCCAAGGCCGGCTTCCTGCCGGGAGATTACATCGTGGGCATCGGCGGCCAGGATGTGAAGGATCAGGCCGATGTCGTCAGGGTGGTGGGCGACCTGAGCGTCGGCAAGAACGCCGGTTTCCGCGTCATCCGCGACGGCACCACGATCGAACTGACGGCCCATATCGAGGCGCGGGACCCCAAGATCGCCGCGAACGACGGCAACCTCTTCCCTGGCATCGATGTCATCTCGCTCGACTCGCAGGACCTCGACCAGTCCAAGATGCCCAAGGGCGTGGCCGGTGTCTTCGTGGCCAACGTGGTGCCCAAATCGATGGCATCGGTGGCCGGCCTCAATCCAGGGGACATCATCACGGCCATGAATGGGGCCGGGGTGAAGAACGTTCGCGACTTCTACAGACAGCTCAACAATCCCAAGGCGAAGAATATTTCGATCACGGTCAATCGCGACGGGCAAAGCGTCACGCTTGCATACGCGAAGAAGTAAAAGTATAGTCGGAGTGTGAGGCGCCGACCGTCGATGTCGACGGTCGGCGCCTTTTTAATATCCGAAGCCAATAGGGGTAAGCAGGTGTCGAGCGTGAACAAGGAGTTCGTGCCCTACAATCTCATCAGGAACAACGCTCTGAAGATGGCCCATCGAATTCATGTCGAGGGCTTCATTCCCGATGTCATCTACGTTTCGCTCCGAGGCGGCGCCTATATCGGCAATGTCCTATCGGAGTATTTCAAGGCCGTCCGCAAGGAGGGCCGCCCGGTCTTTTACGCCGCCGTAGTGGCGCGTTCGTACACGGACATCAGCCAGCGGGAACAGGTCCGCATCGACGGCTGGACCTACAGCCCCGAGTACCTTCGCTCCGGCGACAAGGTCCTCATCGTGGACGATATCTACGATTCCGGCAGGACTATCAACTACTTGACTGGTGTCATTCTCGGCAAGGGCCTGCCCCGCAAGGACGTCAAGGTCGCTGTCCACGACTACAAGGTTTGCGAATATCGCGGCGAGCCCCTGCCGATCGTTCCGGACTACTGGTGCAGAAAACACGTGGTGAAAAGCCCGGAGGAAGAAGTCTGGATCCATTATATGAGTCACGAGCTCATGGGGCTTTCGGAAGAAGAGCTCAGGACCCACTATTATCCTGAGGATCCCGAACTCCAGGAAATCCTCAGGATACTCAAGCAGTAGGCCCATGCGCAGGAGCACTTGGATCGCCGGGACCCTCGCCGCAGCTCTTCTCCTTCCCTGGCCTCTTGCGGCCCTCCCGGCCTCCCCGTCGATAGCGCGGGAATTAAGGCTCCCCGTCCCTGGCGATCCCACTGCCTCCTTCCGTTTCCTCCCCGACGGCGAATGGCGTCCCTTTGACCGGCCCCTTTTCCTCGGAGCCTCGCCGGGGGAGGAGCGGCCGTACTCGATCGAGGTCCGCGATTCAAGCGGCATCCATCGGAGCGACTACCTGGTCGACCGACTCCCGCCGACGCCACCAAAGAGCGACCTCGAGCCCGGCTCATACCAGGGCCCTCTTTCCATCCACCTCTCGGCGGAAGCGGGGGTCGACATTCTCGCCGCCGTCTCCGGCCCCGGAGTCGCCTTCTCGGGCTTGGCTCCCTGGGACCCCGCAAAGGCCCTCGTTCTACCGGCCGTCCATTCGGTTTCGGCCACCTGGGTCATAGTCGCCGAGACCGTCGATGCCGCGGGCAATGAAAGCGACCTTCAGCGATTTTCCTGGACCATCTTGCCTCCTGATATGGCCGTCTCCGGGCGGGCAGTGTCCACCGCGACACCGAGGAATCCCCTTCCCGATCCCAGCTTCGATCCCGGAATGCCAAAAATCGACTCATTCGACTCGTCGGCGAGTCTCAGCTTCCCGCTCCCCGGCACGGGAAGCCTGGTTGCCGCCGTCGGAAGCTCTTCCGATCTCGGCCGCCTGGAGCGCTGGCAGCCCCTGGAAAAGGATGGCGGCTCGGCGATCCTCCGGCTCAGCGGCCCATACGGCTGGACTTCGCGGCTTAGGGTTGCGATAGGCTTGCTCAAGGATGGGATCATTAGCTATCGGCCGGCGACCTATGATGTCGCGCTTGCTCCTCTTGAGCCCAGGGCAGGGGTCACGAAGGCGCCTCCCCCTCCATCCATCATTCCCGGTCCCCCCGGCGCCGCCGCCCTCTTGGCCTTCGGAGCCTATGATGGAAGCATCGCGTATTCCATAAATGGCGGGCCCGAGCGCAACTACTCCTCTCCAATCCTTGTTGCCGCGGGCGAGGGAGGCATAGATATCTCATGGCGGGGGCTGGGCAAGGGAGGGGCGGCGAGCCCCTCGGCGAGCATGCATTTCGAAGGCCCGCCCCTCATCCCTTCCCGGCCCATCCAGGGCCTCGATGGGGCCTCGATCAGGAACGAGGCCTTCACCCTGAGCCCGGCTCCCGGCGCGACTGTCCGCTATGAATTGACCGAGGGCGATGCGCTTCCGAAGGAAGTCGGCCCGAGTTCGCGACTCCTGGCCGAGGGTCTCGTGCTCGATACGCCGAAAGGGACCGTACGAAACTTGAATATTCGCTACCGGGCCTTTTCTGGGCCGGGTAGCGAAGCCATCGCGGGAGACGAGGGTCTGCTGCATCTCTGCGTCGACAAGCTGCCTCCACCGCCCCCTTCGCTTGTCGGCAGCTTGCCTAGTTTCTCGCGTTCTCCCTTGACTCTATCCTTGAGCATGGGCGGTCCGGCCGATGCTTCCGCCTCGACGGGCCCCAAGGCCGGAGGGGGGAGCCTTGCGGACGATGCGTCGAATGTCGGCGATCGCATCATGGTCCTCCTCGACGATGGAGGCGCCAAGCCCTCCACCTTGTCTTATTCGAAGGCCATCCAACTTGGGGCTCCAGCCGGCGCCGCGAAGAGCTGGACTGTCATGGCCTGGACGCTTGACGAGGCGGGCAATGCCTCGAGCCGCATCGGCCCCTTCAAGTGCGTCATCGATCCTCGGGGCATCTATGTCGACCAGGGCGCGGCAAAGGGCGGGACGGGGGATCCCACGAGACCCTACGCGAGCATCGAGGAGGCGATGGCGAAATCGACCGGCGATCGTTCGATCTATGTCCGTTCCGGCTACAAGGCCGGCGGTCGCCTTGCCTTTTCCGGCTCCTCCTTCACCCTGACGAGCGGCTCGACCCTCCGCTGGCTCTGGCCCGACAGCCCGGATCGGGGAAGCATCCAATTGCCTCCTTCGGCTCTCGGAAGCCCTTCTGTCCTCGTCGATGGAGGAAGCCTAGGCCTCCGCGGTCTCTCCTGCTCGATCCGGGATGGCGAGGGCGAGGCAATCCTCGTCCGGAACGGCGACTTCTCAATGGAAGACAGCTCATTGGCCGCGACCGCCGACAAGTCGCTTACGCTGCTCTCCGCCGTCTCTTCGCGTCTAAAGCTCGCGGGGGCCACGCTTGCCCTGGGTGGGACGGGAGGTGGGGCAGACCTGGTCGCCCTCGATTCGCGGGTCTCTATCGAACATTCCGACCTCGGTTCCACGGGCAGGCCGGCCTGGATGACCAACCTCTCGGTCAAGGGCGGCGAACTCGGCATCCTCGCCTCGAGGATAGGCGCCACGGCCGGGATCGGCTTCGTCGGCCTCTCCGCCGAATCCGCTTCCCTCGCCATCGACAGGCTGCTTATCGAGATGCCCGGTTCGGAAGGCTATCGTCGGGGAGGACTTATCAAGGCTTCATGGGGACGGGTGGAGAACAGCTATTTCGTGTCTACGGGGGCGGCGACGACCATCTTCGATCTGAGGGATAGCCGCCTCGCCTTCATCCACGACAGTTTCGTCACCACCTCGCACGACTCCTCGCTGATGTTTTCCGCCAAAGGCGGGAATCCCCTTCTCGTCGACGACCTCTTTATCGGAGGCGGAGCTTCCAGGCTCCTCGAGACCGACAAGGCTCCAGAGGCCGGCTCGATCGGGGCCTGCGCCTTTGCGGGCTTCACCTCCATGGTCTCTGGGGCCCTGAGCCTGGTCTCGCCCGCCTCCCTTCCGCCCTTCGATTCCGCCACGGGGCGGGGACGGTCCTTCGATCTCGGAAAGTCCCCTTCAATACGGCCGGCTCCCAAGGGCGGCTACGAGGTCGATCCCGCCTCGCCTATCGTCGACGCCGGCATCTCCTCCGGCTATGCCGGCGACGAGCACGATTTTTCCGGCCTCCCGAGGCCTTCATCCGCGGGACTCGGACTTCCCGACATCGGGGCCGACGAGCTGCGCTAGCCGCCCCCTGCGCCAGAGGCGCATGGGGCGCCGGGGTTGTCGGTGGCGGGAAAGTGCCGCGCAGCCCCAAAAAAAGGCCGATCCGCGAGGGATCGGCTTTTTCCAAGCGGCTGGGTTCAGACCACGGTGCCGGGAGGAAGGACAGATTTCTTCGGAATCACGATGATGCCATCCACTATGTGCCAATTGCCGTAATCGCCATCCTTGCGTTCGATGTCGTCGATGCCGATGCGGCAGTTCTCGCCGATGCGGGCGTTCTTGTCGATGATTGCCTTCTTTATTATGCAACCGCCGCCGATGCCCATGTTGGGCAGCCTGGCCTTCGCGTTGGCCGATTTTTCGGCGTCGGTCTCGTAGTAGTCGGCGCCCATGCACACGACGCCGTCGAGGCTCGCCCCCGATTCGATGATCGTCCTGATGCCGATGATCGACTTGACGATGCTCGCGTTGGTGATGATGCAGCCGTCGGCGGTGAGGGACATGTTTATGTTGGAAAAATTGATTTTCGAGGCCGGCAAGTTTCGCATGTGGGTGTAGATCGGCTTTTCCATGTCGTAGAAATTGAACTGGGGATTGATCGAGCAAAGATCGATGTTGGCCTCGTAGAAGGAGGCTATCGTTCCGATGTCCTCCCAGTAGCCGTCGAACACATAGGCGTTGACGGGTTCGGAACCGAGGATCGAGGGGATGATCTCCTTGCCGAAGTCGTTGAGCTCGTTGGCGAGGCTCTCCTCGAGAAGGGCTGCGTCGAAGATATAGATGCCCATACTCGCGAGGAAGTCCCTGCCCGCCGTGCGGCGCTCGGGCAGTCGGTGGGGAATGCTCCAGTCGGAGATATCGCGGTCGGGGTCGGGCTTTTCCATGAATTCGACGATGTGGCCCTTCCCGTCGAGACGAGCGATGCCGAAGGCCGAGGCAGCCTCCCTCGTCACCGTGGTGCAGGCGATGGTGAGGCGGGCCTTCGACGCGATGTGCTTCTCGAGCATGTCCTTGAGATCCATCCTGTAGAGCTGGTCGCCCGAGACGACGATGTAGTGGGTCGGGCTATGGTTGCGGAAATGGACGAGATTCTTGCGGACCGCGTCGGCCGTTCCCTCGTACCAGCCCGAATGTCTGAGACTCTGTTCCGCGGCGAGGATCTCGACGAAGCCGGGGGAAAAGGCGTCGAATTTGTAGGTTCTCGAGAGGTGGAGATGGAGAGACGCGGAATTGAATTGGGTAAGTATGTAAACCTGGTTGAAACCCGAGTTGATGCAATTCGAGATCGGAATGTCGACGATGCGGTACTTCCCGCCGAAGGGAACCGCCGGCTTCGAGCGGTCCTTGGTTAGGGGAAAGAGGCGGGAACCCTTGCCCCCGCCGAGCACGATCGAAATGACCCTGGCCACGATTCCTCCTGCCTTCGTGCTCGACCGGGTTCCCATTGGCGTCCCCCGGTCGGCATGATAAGAGTATATGCTATGAATCCTAGCACCGCCAGCGAGAGGATCGACGAACTCCTCGCCGATCCCGCCATCGCCCCATCGATTGTCCATATCGAACGCGAGGAGCCGAGGGATGCTAAATGGGCGGAGCTGCCGGGCGATGTCGACCCCCGGCTCCGCGAGGCCCTCGCGAGGCGGGGCGTCGAAGGCCTCTATTCCCATCAGCGCGAGGCATGGGACAGGGTGAGAAGGGGGGAGAACATCGTTGTCGTGACGCCGACGGCAAGCGGCAAGACCCTCTGCTATAATCTTCCCGTCGCCGAGACCCTCCTCCGCGATCCGGAGGCCCGGGCTCTCTATCTTTTCCCCACCAAGGCCCTTTCGCAGGACCAGCAGGCCGAACTCAACGAGCTGACCCTCTCCGGCGACCTCGGCCTCAAGGTCTTCACCTACGACGGAGATACTCCCGATTCGCTCAGGGTGGCGGCCAGGGACACGGGGCGCATCGTCATCTCGAATCCCGACATGTTCCACACTGGCATACTTCCCAACCACCCGAAATGGATCCGTTTCTTCACGGGGCTCCGTTACGTCGTCGTGGACGAGATGCATGCCTATCGTGGCGTCTTCGGCTCGCATGTCGCGAACGTCCTCCGGAGATTGAAGCGCGTCGCCGCCTTCTACGGCGCCAGGCCCCAGTTCATCCTCTCCTCCGCGACGATAGGCAACCCGGTGGAGCTCGCCTCGAAGCTCATCGACGAGGAGGTGTCGGCAGTCACCGACAATGGCGCCCCTCGCGGCGGTCGCGTCCTCGTCTTCTACAACCCGCCCCTCGTCGACCCCGTGCAGGGAATCCGCAAGAGCACGGCCACCGAATCGGAAAAGCTCGCCCTCATCCTCCTCCGCAAGGGTATCAAGACCATCCTCTTCGCCCGCTCGCGGCTCCGCGTCGAGCTCATCGCCTCCTACATAAACGAGTCCCTCGAGAATCCCTTCAACGACAACGAAGGCATCACGGTCAAACCCTACCGGGCAGGCCTCCTTCCCAGCGAACGCCGCGCCATCGAGAAGGGGCTGCGCGAGGGTTCCATCCAGGGGGTGGTATCGACCAACGCGCTCGAACTCGGCATCGACATCGGAGGCCTTGACGCCGCGGTGGTCGCGGGCTTCCCGGGGAGTTTCGCCAGCTTCTGGCAGCAGGCGGGGCGGGCGGGGCGCCGGGGCGGGCTCTCCGTGGCCTTCCTGGTCGCCTCCTCCGCCCCCCTCGACCAGTTCATCATCGGACACCCCGAGTACTTCTTCGGCCGGGCCCCCGAAACGGGCCGCATCGACCCCTCCAATCCCTACATCTTCATGGATCACATGCGATGCTCCGCCTACGAGCTGCCATACGAGGAAGCGAAGGTGGAGGACGACCAGCGCGATGCCCTCGCCTGGCTCGAGGAGGACGGGATCGTCCGAAAGAGCGGCGGCCGTTGGTACTGGTCGGCCGACGCCTATCCGAGCGAAGGCGTCTCGCTCCGCTCGGCGAGCTCGGACAATGTCGTCATAATTGACAGGACTGGCGGGGGGGCGAGGGCAATCGGGGAGATGGACAGGCCCGGGGCCAAGGAACTCGTCTACGACGATGCCGTCTATATACATCTCGGCAGGCAGTACATCGTCGAGAAGCTCGATCTCGAGAACCGCAGCTGCTTCGTCGTCGAGCGGGAGCTGGACTACTGGACGGATTCGATCGTCAAGACCGATCTCTCCGTCCTCAGCGAGGACGAGGAGGGCTCCTGTCCCGGCGAGGGCCTAGCGTCCTGCCGTTTCGTGCTCGGCGACGTCCTCGTAAGGAGCCAGGCCGAGAAATTCAAGAAGCTGCGCTTCCATAGCCACGAGAACATCGGCTACGGCGAGATACACCTTCCGCCCGAGGAAATGCAGACGCGGGCCCTCGCCCTCGTTTTCGACGAGGAGAGCGGGGGAGGGCGCTTCCTCGCGGCCCTCGGCGAATCGCGCAAGGCCGCCGTGCTGGCCGCGGCGGGCCGTCTCATCCACGATATCGCCCCCGTCTATCTCATGTGCGATCCGCGCGACCTGGGGCTTTCCGAGCGGGTCAGGGATCCGCATTACGACAGGCCGACGATCTTCCTCTTCGACCGCTATCCCGGCGGCACGGGGCTCGCGGAAGGCCTGGTCGAACGCCTGCCCGAACTCTTCGCCGCCGCCGCGGGCCGTCTTGGTTCCTGCGGCTGCGCCGACGGTTGTCCTTCCTGCATCGGCGTCGATTTCCTCGATGGAGGCCAGGGTCGGCCCCTCCTGCGGGGCCGGGAGCTCAAACCTCTTCTGCGCGACTTCCTCCTCCTTCTTTCGGGAGCTGCAGCCAAAGGGGCCGCGGACGGGACGGCGATCCGACCGGGCTACTGAAGGTGGCGGGCTCGCTCAAGTCCAGATTGGCGCGTCTCAGGGAGAAAAACGAGGCCCTCGAGGCGCCGCCACGCAGGCCAGCCGCTTCGGGAGCGGAGGAGGCCGGGCTGCCGAGCTTCCTGGTCGGCTGGGAAGGCATCGCGGAGTTCGTGTACAGACGCAGGGTCTTCTTTCCGCTGAAGCTGCCCGAAACCTTCGACCCCAGGCCCTTCGTGGCTCGGCTCGATAGGGGAGCTCGAGCCGGGGGCTTCGGCCTTCCCTCGGCGATGCCGGCTGAGGCGGCCACGAGAGAGCTCCGTTTTTTCGACTTCGAAACAACGGGTCTGTCCGGCGGGGCTGGAACGATAGCCTTTCTCTCGGCACTGGGCCGCGTCGAGGAGGGAGGGCTTTCGGTCGAACAGCTTTTTCTCGCCGATTTTCCGGGAGAGGCGGCCTTCGTACGGAGCTTCATCGACAGTCTTGGCTCCGCTCCGATCCTGGTGAGCTACAATGGCGCCAGCTTCGACTGGCCCCTCCTGCGGAGCCGCAGCGTGATGAATGGGATCGACCGACCCGAGGCCGGTCTCCATATAGACCTCCTCCTGAGCGCCCGAAGACTCTGGCGGCCCCTCGTCGGAAGCGCCTCGCTGGGCGACCTCGAGGGACCCGTTCTCGGCAAGGCCAGGGGCGACGACATAGGCGGAGGGGAAATTCCTTCAGTGTTCTTTTCTTTTCTCGAAAAGGGAGACGACGAGCGCCTCGGCCTCGTCCTGTCCCACAATGCCGAGGATGTCGCGAGCCTCGCGTCTCTCTTCGCGAAGGCCCTGGCGCTCTTCGCCGAGCCCCGCGCCCGGGCCGCCCGGGGCGAGGTCGACCTCCTCAACCTCGGCCGGATCATGCGCTCCTGCGGCCGCTATGAGGAGGGAGAGGAACTCCTGTGGAGGGCCGCGGAGGGGGGGGACGCGAGGGCCGCCCTCTTGCTCGCGAGGCTACTCAGGAGGGAGTCACGGGCCTCCGATGCCATGGCGGCCCTCGCCATGGCCGGAGGGGGCTTTGAGGCCTCGATCGAGGCCGCGCGGATTGCCGAGCATGTTGCAGGGGACCTTGACGCCGCCCTTGGCGCTTCGATGGCCGCGGCCGAGGGGGCGAGGAACGAGGAGGAGAGGCGACGGGCCTTGACCCGGGCGCGCCGCCTCTCTCTCAGGATCGCTGGAGCTTCGCGAGGGCGTCCTGGACGTACACGTTCCTGATGCCCAGGCGTTGGAAGTCCATGAGGGCCTCGGTGGCTTTCTGACGGTCGCCTTCCGAGACATAGCACTGGGAGAGCTCGAGATAGAGCCGGTAGTTCTTCGGATCGTTCTGGATGAGCTTGCGGAGCGAGACGATGGCGTCTTGATACTTGCCCTGCTCCCTCGCGATGACCGAAAGGCCGAGCACCGCGTACACGTCGAACTCGATGTTGAGGGCCTTCTGGTAGAAGTCCACGGCCTCGTCGAAGCGCCCTAGGCTACGGCAGGCATCCCCGGCACGGGTGAGGATCACCTTGTTGCGGGGGTCTCGGGCGAGGATCTTGGTCCAGTGCTCGAGGGATTTTTCGGGCTGACCCAGGCCTCGGTGGCAGTCGGCGAGGCCGAAGAGGGCGTAGAAATTGTCGGGTTCCTTGGCGAGGGCCTTCGAGAAGGGATCTATGCCGCTATCGAATTGCTTGAGCTTCCGGTAGCAGTTGCCGATCGAGGTCAGGACCCTTATATCGACCCCTTCGCCCTGCAGCTCCACCATCCGCTGCCAGAAGCCCAGGGCGTCCTTGTATTCCTTGAAGTCGTAGTGGAGATGGCCGAGGCCGATGAGGGCGTAGGGATTGTCGGCTTCCATCTCGAGGACCCGGAGATAGATGGCCTTCGATTTGCGGAAGTCTCGCACCTTGCGGTAGGCGTC
>DATKTD010000203.1:0-3414 GCA_035531315.1 Rectinemataceae bacterium | reverse complement strand
CAGGCCCGCGAAGGCATAGATGGTTCCGATGACGAAAATGAAGAAGAGACTCCGTCCCTCGGTGCGGCGGATGAAGGTGAAGAGGAGGAGGCTGAGGGCCTCGAGAAAGCGCGCGAGTATCCAGACCTGGTTGGCGGGGTAGCCGCCGCCTTGGAAGACCCCCATGCCGGCGTACGAGAGGACATGGAAGGTGTCGAGGACGGCCACGAAGAGATAGGATATGCCGAGGGCGGCTATCGAGGGATTCTCGTTGAGCTTCCTCGTATGCAGGGCGATGACGAAATAGGTCGCGGCGATACAGATGCTGAAAAGCTCGGCGAGGCTGTGGAAGAGGAGGTATCCTCCGAGGCGGCTCGTGACGAGGAGGGCGAGGACGATCGTGAAGATGAGGGCTTCGGCCGCCCCGCCCGACAAGGGCGATTCGATGAGGCCAGCCATGTCTCCGGAAGACGAGGCGCCGGATCTCTTCGGAAAAATCATGGGCGGATTGTAGCCGAATAGGAATAGTTTGCGAAGGGCGTCTTGACATGGAGGGCCCGGGCTCGGTATAACCTGTTCGTCGCTTATGGGCGGTTAGCTCAGTTGGTTAGAGCACCAGTATGACACGCTGGGGGTCACAAGTTCGACTCTTGTATCGCCCATACTTAGAAGAGGCTGTCCGGAAAGGGCAGCCTTTTTTGTTTTGCGGCAGGGCAGGCATGCACAAAAGTCTTTGGCCTGGTCTCTACCTGATCAGGTAGACGGGATCCTGGAGCCTCGGCAGGGGAGGGGCGGCGCCATCGCCGCCCTTGGTGGGTGACAGCGATATCTGGGCGATGCGGTCGGTGACCGAGCTTACTATTCCCAGGGCCACGGGAGGGAGCTCGACCGAGGCGCCTCGGCCATAGACGGCGACCGTGGCTCCGAGCCGTGGACTCGCTCCCTCGGCGAGATCGACGAGGATAAGCCTGCTTGTCACCAGGGCTATCGTGCCCAGAAAGGCTGCCCTGATCGCCGGTGTCGCGGCGAATTGTGTCGTAGGCGTAGGCGCCGTGGTTTCTGGCGACAGGGCCAAGGGGGCCGTTGGCGCCACAGGCGCAGGCAATATGGGCGCGGGCAGGGCGGGCTTCACGGGCGCGGGCAGGGCCGGTGCCACGGGCGCGGCTAAGGCGGGCGTCGGCGCAGCCGAGGGCTCGGTCGCCACAAGCTCTGGCCCCGAGGAGGCTGCTGCCGCTTCGGTGGCGGG
Source organism: Rectinemataceae bacterium (assembly GCA_035531315.1). Classification (GTDB taxonomy): domain Bacteria; phylum Spirochaetota; class Spirochaetia; order Treponematales; family Rectinemataceae; genus CAIJMU01. The sequence goes on along the minus strand of DATKTD010000203.1, from coordinate 2,189 downwards.
TTGCGGCGCTTCGAGACTGGCCACCCGGTCGCGAAGGAGGCGGTTGGCCTCATCGAGGGTATCGATGGCTGCCTGGCTGCGCAAAATTTCCGATCTGGCCTGGACCAGCTCGGCCCGGGCCGTGGCGAATTGCGACTGGGCCTGGCGAAGGGCCGCGAGGATCTCGGCCGAGGGAGCCGTCGCCGCTGTCTTGTCCTGGGTTGCCGAAAGGGTCCGAAGATGGGCGATGCTGGCCGAAAGATCGATGACGAGGCTCAGGGCGGCGCCCGCCATAGGGGAATTCGAGCTTCCGGCCGAGGCCAGACTTCCGCGCAGGGCATCGAGCTCCGCCTGGGCCCCCACGAGATCCAGATCGCCGAGGCGTTTCGAGATGCTATCGAAGCTGTGGGCGAGGCGCTGGGCGTAGAGACTGTCGAGGACCGAGGTCTGGGCTAGATTCCTGAGTTCGACCGAAGTCTCCGTCTCGGGCTGGCCTGTTCCAATGGGGGCTCCCTCCGCGGCGGGAAGCGTGGAGGGCTTGGGCAGGACGGGCTGGCCTCCCTCCTTCCGCGTCGCTTGCCCTCCCTCGGCCGCAGGGGCGGTGGCGAGGAGGCTCTTGAGCACCTCGTCGCGCAACGCGACACGGCGCTTGTACTCGGCGATGAGTTCGTCGCGCTTGGAGATCTCGACCTCGCTGTGTTTGCGGAGGGCGTCGATGAGGAGGGCTTCGGTGTTGAAAAGGGGATTGGGCTGATAGAACAGCCTCTCCATCTCCACGTCGTAGGTCCGTAGCGAAAGGCCAAGGCTGACGAGGGTAAAGGCGCAGGACAGGCCCATCATGAGAAGGGGAATCCGCCAGCCGCCACGGGGTGGCGCTTCCTTGGCAGCCTCGGCCAGGCTGTTCTTCGCCAGTTCCGCGTCGAAGGCCGATCGCAGCTCCCGTTCCTTGCCGCGGAGAGGCTCCTCCGAGGAGAAGGAGCCGTAGTACTGGATTATATTTTTCGTTGTGCGCGCCCCCCCAGGAGCCCTATACTATTTTCTACTATACCGCGTGAAGGTAGCCATGAGAATCGGCATTCGCCTCAGGACGATCCTCCTTGTCTTCCCCGTCATCCTCGCTTCCCTGGCCTTCATCGGGGCCAGTTCGCTTTTCAGCGCCCGTTCGGGAATGATGCGCCTCGCGATGAACGCCCTGTCCTTCAAGGCGGAGATGTTGCAGCAATACGCCGACTCCCAATGGAAGTTGATCACGAGCCAGGGCTACTCCAAGGATCCGGATTTCCGCAGGGCAGTCATACTTTCCCTCGGGGACTATGCCCGCTCCCTGCTCCGCGGCGATTCCGAATGGATCGCGGCCATCGATCTCGAGGGGGGGCTCGCGCTCTCCTCTTCCCTCGAAAATGGCGAAAGAGGCGTATCCGCCGACCTCCTGGCGAAGATGCGCACGGGCGTCACGGGACCCATCGTCTTCGACGCGGGCTCGGGCAAGCGTTATGGCCAGGCCTTCTTCTTCCAGCCTCTCGAGTGGTACGTGGTCGTATCCGACAGCGCCGGGGCCCTCTTCTCGGAAACGGAGCAGCAGACCCTCATCATCATGTCGGGCTTCGGGCTTGCCCTCCTCGTCTCTTTCGGCCTTCTGGTCTTCCTCTCCGGCTCGATCGTGAAGCCCGTCGTGCGGGTAAGCGAGGGGATGCAGGAGATCATCCGCTCGAACCGCTTCGACACCCGCATCCCCGCGACCAGGGACGACGAAACGGGGGATCTCACCAGGCATTTCAATTCCCTCTGCGGAGAACTCGAGCGTTCCTACGCGAGGATCCACGACATTGCCCTTCGCGAGACCGATGCAAGATTGCGTCTGGCCGAGAGGGAATTCGAGGCCATCATCGCCCTCGGGAAGGTGGCCGAATTCAGGGACCAGGATACGGCCTCCCACATCGTGAGAGTGGGCCTCTTTTCGAGGATCCTCGGCGAGATCTTCTACTCGGGCGAGGACGACCAAAGGAGCCTTTTCTACGCCGCCCCGCTGCACGACCTCGGGAAGATCGGCATCCCCGATTCCATTCTCCTCAAGCCCGGGGCCCTCGACCCCGGAGAAACGGCGATCATGAGGACGCATACCAGTATCGGCTACGAGATTCTGAAGGAGTTCAAGAACCCGGCCCTGATAATGGGCGGCACCATTGCCCTGACTCATCACGAACGCTTCG
>DATKTD010000202.1:0-20582 GCA_035531315.1 Rectinemataceae bacterium | reverse complement strand
TCGGCCGGCAGCCCCCGCGTGGGCCGCCTCGATCCGCCCATTCATGCTGAGGAGGCTGAGGCGGTCCGAAACGTCGGCTATCGTGTCCATCGTCGTCGACATGAAGGCCCGGATCGACTCGAGCTGGCCGAGGTCCGTTTTGAGCGCCTGGGCCTCCCTCACCTCTTCCGCCGAGGCATCGTCGATCGCCTCGGTCCGCCGCGTGATCTCCTCCTGGGTCCGCGCCTGATCCTGGAAGCTGTCGGCGAGCTCCCGACAGGTCGTACCGACAGACTGGACCGACTCTAGCATCTCCCGATAGGACAGCGAGATTTCCTTGACCGCCGCGATGATCGAATTGACCGTCTCGGACAGGGCCTGGGTGCTTTTGGTCTGGTCATTGAGCCGCTTGAGATAGGTATCGTGAAGCCTCGTCGCCCGCGCCTCGGCCAACCTGATCCGCGAACGGGCATCCAGCTCCCTTTCCTCGGAGCTCCGGCGCTCGGCTTCGAGTTCGGCCAGGCGTTTCTTCAGCGTCTCGATTTCCGCCTCCGGTCCCGCCGCGTGGATGGCCGTATGCCTCCGCTTGGCGGAGCGAGGATTCATGTTCATCGGAAGGTCTCCTTTCGGTCCCAAGCCCGGCGCGGGCGCAAGCGCGGGCGCAGGCGCGCTCTCAGCCGAGCCTCGCGAGATCGTAGGGGGTCTCCTCGTATACGCAGTAATTGAGCCAATTGGCGTAGAGGAGGTGGGCGTGGGCGCGCCAGGTCATCAGCGGCGCGCGTGCTGGATCGTCACCGGGGAAATAATTGGCGGGCTTGGCGATGGGCAGGCCCCTCGCGAGATCGCGTTCGTACTCGGCCTTGAGCGTGAGCCTGTCGTACTCGGGATGGCCCGTTACGAAGATGCGCCTGAGGTCGGCCGTGGCCGCGATGTAGAGGCCGGCCAGCTCGGAACTCGAGAGGATCTCCAGCTCCGGCACCTTTTCGACGTCGGCCAGCCTCACCTCCGTGTGCCGGGAGTGGGGCGCGAGGAAGCTCTCGTCGAAGCCGCGGAGGAGGGGATTCCTGAGATCGTGGGCATTATGATGGAATAGCCCGAACATCTTCTCCGGCAGGGGGTGCTTGGGAACGCCGTAGTGGTGCCAGAGCCCGGCCTGGGCGCCCCAGCAGATGTGGAGGGTCGACCAGACATTGGTGGTGGACCAATCCAGGACGCGGAGGAGCTCCGGCCAGTAGTCGACCTCCTCGAAGGGAAGGGTCTCGACGGGGGCGCCGGTTATGACCAGCCCGTCGAAACGCTCGTGGAGCACGTCGTCGAGACTCTCGTAGAACTGGTCGAGATGCTCGCTGGGAGTGTTGCGCGCGTCGTGGCTCGCCATATGGATGAAGCGCACGTCAACCTGGAGGGGACTGTTGCCGAGGACGCGGAGGATCTGCGTCTCGGTGGTGATCTTTGTGGGCATGAGATTGAGGACGGCGATGCGAAGCTCGCGGATGTCCTGGTGGACCGCGCGGGACTTCCGCATGACGAAGATGTTCTCGTCCTCGAGCTCTTTGGCGGCGGGAAGATCGTCGGGAATTCGCACGGGCATGGCTGCCTCCCTGTCACGGCAAATTTCGGGAACTCGCTTGACGGCGCCGATCGCCCTGTGCGATGTTCCTTTGCAGCGTGACGGGCCGCCGCCCGTTGCGCGCTTCCGGTCCGCCGCCGCGGACCTCCCGGCTTCGGAATGACCAAGACCATTTCGACGCCGCGGCCACATTGTGGCCGCAAACCGAAGGCGAGGCAAGGCCCGACGGCCAGCCCCGCGAAAAGGACGAGCTATGCGGATGGGCGCGAAGGGGATGGCGATGGTATGGAGCATGCGAATGCCCCCGCTCTCCTCACGCGCGCGTCGCGACGCGGCAGGGAGCGGGGGCAGGCGAAACGAACAGCGCGGCCGCTGATACTCGGGCGGCCGACTCGAAGCCGGTTTCGTCCGAATCGGGGCGAATCCGGGCATCACGCGGAGGCCGAACATGTCGCAGCGCAAAGCATCCTTCGGGACGGAGGCCATCCACGCCGGCCAGAGCCCCGACCCATCCACCTTTTCCCGTGCCGTCCCCCTCTACCGCACCAGCGCCTTTACCTTCAAGAGCGCCGAGCATGCGGCGAATCTCTTCTCGCTCAAGGAATTCGGGAACATCTATTCGCGCCTGGGCAACCCCACCAACGACATCCTCGAAGCCCGGGTCGCCGAACTCGAGGGCGGGGTGGCGGCGGTCTCGACGGCCTCCGGCACGGCGGCGATCTTCAACACGGTCATCACAATTGCGAAGGCCGGCGACGAGATCGTGTCGGCCTCGAACCTCTACGGCGGCACCTATACGATGTTCGACGCCATCCTGCCCGACCTCGGCATTACGACGAAATTCGCCGACGTCAGGCGGCCAGGGGACTTCGAGAAGGCCATCGGCCCCGGGACCCGCCTCCTCTACATCGAGACCATCGGCAATCCCGTCCTCGACCTCGCCGACATCGACGAGATATCGCGCATCGCGAAGAGGCATTGTCTCCCCCTCGTCGTCGACGCCACCTTCACGACGCCCTACCTCCTCCGCGCCATCGAGCACGGAGCCGACATCGTCGTCAATTCGCTGACCAAGTGGATGGGCGGACACGGCACGGCCATAGGCGGCATAGCCGTCGACGCGGGCAACTTCGACTGGTCCGACCCCAAGTTCGCCCTCTTCAACAATCCCGATCCCAATTACCACGGTCTCCGCTGGACGGTCGACCTTCCCCCCGAACTGCGCAGGATGGCCTTCGCCCTGCGCTTCCGCCTCGTGCCCCTCCGCAACCTCGGCGCCTGTCTCTCGCCCGACAATGCCTGGCACTTCCTCCAGGGCCTCGAGACCCTCCACCTGCGCATGCCGCGCCATGTGGACAACGCCCTTGCCGTCGCGAAGTTCCTCAAGACGCACCCGAAGGTCTCCTGGCTGCGCTACCCCGGTCTCGAGGGCGATCCCTCATACGAACTCGCGAAGCGCCTGCTGCCGAAGGGCGCCGGCGGCATGGTCGTCTTCGGCGTAAAGGGAGGCAAGGAAGCCGGCGGGAAATTCATCGAAGCCCTCTCCCTCTTCTCCCATGTCGCCAACGTCGGCGACGCGAAGAGCCTAGCGATCCATCCAGCCACGACCACGCATTCCCAGCTCAGCGAGGAGCAGATGAGGGCGGGCGGCATCGGCCCGGACCTCATCCGCCTTTCGATCGGCCTCGAGGACATCGACGATATCCTGGCCGATCTGGAAGCCAGCCTCGCCGCAACCTAGGGGCCCGACGCGAGGCCGCTTCGTACCGCCGCCGTTCTTTCGCGAGTCGCGCTTGGGGGCCTCGCGCGCCGTCTCCGGGGACGGCGCGCGACCGCGCTCTTCGCTGCAATCCCTCGCGCTGAACCTTGTCGCGCTCGGGGATTTCCGCTTCGATCGCTGGCCCGCGAAAGACAGTCGCCCCCTTTTCAGGACTCGAGACGGCCAAGGAGTTCGCCGGCCCTGAGGCCCTGGAAGCCGGCTATGACGATCCTGGCCCTTCCCAGTGATGCCGCCTCGCCTATCCCCACGGCCATCATTCCGGCCGCGAGGGCGGCTTCTATCCCGGCCGCGGCATCCTCGAAGACGACTGTGGCCTCAGGCCGAGGGCCCAGTTCCCTCGCCGCGAGGAGGAAGAGCTCCGGCGCGGGTTTCGGAGGCAGGGGGGAGTTGCCGTCGACCACGGCGTCGAAGAGCCCGATGATGCCCGTCGAGGCGAGGACCTCGCGGGCGCTCTTGCTCGCGCTGCCCACGGCGATCGGAAGGCCCCGTTCGCGGCAGCCTTCCAGGAAGTCCCTCACCCCGGGAAGAAGGGCCCCCTCATCGAGGTCGGCCAGGTACTCGCGGTACCAGCCGTTCTTGAGCTCGGCCAGGGCCTCCTTTTCCTCCGCCGGCAGTTCCCTTCTGCCCAGGCCGAGGATGATGTCGAGGCTGGCCATCCTCGAAACACCCTTGAGCCTCTCGTTGTCGCTGTGGCTGAAGTCGATGCCGAGCGTATCGGCAAGTCTTTTCCATGCAAGAAAATGATACCTCGCGGTATCCACGAGTACACCGTCGAGATCGAAGATGCAAGCCTGGATTTTCATGTGGGATTCTTAGCCTTTGTTCCCGATCGTGGCAAGAAGGCCGAAGACCCGTGGCCATGGCCCCTGCCCAGGGGAGTCCATTTTCTTGCCGGGCCCGTTGTGACCCGAAGCGAAAAAAATCCTTTTTAGGCTTGCGCGTTCCGCCAAAAGATGGAATTCATGTGTTACTTACGCGAGTAAGTAACACGTCTTCAGGAGGAAGAGCATGAAGAAGCTCATCGCCGCATTCGCTCTTGCAGCCCTGGTTCTCGGGACCTCGATGGCCGCCAACACGACCATCACCGTCATCGGAACCTGGGGAGGCCAAGAGGCCGATACCTTCGCCGCCATGACCGATGCCTTTACCGCAAAGACCGGCATCAAGGTCCAGTTCGAGGCAACCCGCGACCTCGACGCCGTCCTCACCACCCGCGTCCAGGCCGGCAATCCCCCCGACATCGCCATCCTGCCCAACCCCGGCAAGCTCTACGAACTGGCCAAGGCAGGCAAGCTCGTCGATCTTTCCAAGGTCCTCGACATGAAGACCTACGCGAAGAACTATTCCCAGGGTTGGAAGGATCTCGGCAGCGTTAACGGCAAGCTCTACGGCCTCTTCGTCAAGGCCGCCATCAAGGGCCTCGTCTGGTACGACCCCAAGAACATCAAGGCGGCGGGCATCACCCTCCCCACGACCTGGGACGAGATGATGGCCACCTCCCGCAAGATCGCCGCCACCGGAACCACCCCCTGGTCGGTGGGCATCGAGTCCGGTGCCGCCTCCGGCTGGGTCGCCACCGACTGGCTCGAGAACATCTTCCTCCGCCTCTACGGCCCCGAGAAATACAAGGCCTGGTACGAGGGCAAGCTCGCCTGGACCTCCCCCGAGATGAAGAAGGCCTGGCAGTACTTCGGCCAGATCGTCGGCGATCCCACGATGGCCTACGGCGGCAGCCAGTACATCAATTCCACCAATTTCGGCAACGCCCCCGCTCCCCTCTTCCAGACTCCTCCCAAGGCTTACTTCCACATGCAGGCGAGCTTCATCCAGAGCTTCATCATGGACCAGTTCCCCGGCCTCAAGCCCGCGGTCGACTTCGACTTCTTCGGCTTCCCCTCGATCGATCCCAAGTACGCCAAGGCCGTCGAGGGCGGTGCCGACATCGTCGCTGTCTTCAAGACCAACCCCGCCGTCAAGGAGTTCATGGAGTACTTCGCCTCCGCCGAGGCCCAGTCCTACTTCGCGGCGGGCACCGGCGCCCTGGCCACCAACAAGAACGTCTCCCTCGTCTTCTATCCCGATCCCCTCACCAAGCGCGCCGCCGACATCCTCAACAAGTCCGACATCGTGGTCTTCGACGCCTCCGACATGATGCCCTCCGAGATGAACGCGGCCTTCTGGAAGGCGACGGTCGACTTCGTGAACAAGCCCGCCGACCTCGACTCCATCCTCGCCGGCCTCGACAAGGTCAGGGCGAGCTCTTACAAATAATAAGTAACAATTAGACGCAAAAGGCGCCGGCTCGGGCCGGCGCCAGCGCCCAGATCGCGGCGACGACGCCGACGAGGTCGGCGCCAAGGAGACCGGACCGTGAATATCATCCTGATGCTGGCGATCGCCGTCATCGTCGTACCCCTCCTTCTCGTGGGCTACATCAGGCTCTCCGAGCCCCTGGCGGGCAGGAACCCGAGGCGGGCGGCCTTCTTGCGGCCCTGGCTATGGCTCCTCCCCTCCCTATTCCTCGTCGCGACCTTCCTCGTCTACCCCGTTATCGCGACCGTCATCTCGAGCCTCAAGGACGCCGACTCGAAATCCTGGGTCGGGCTGGCCAACTACGCCGCCGTATTCACCGATCCCGACAACCTTTCCGCCCTCGGTAACAATCTCCTGTGGCTCGTCTTCTTCACCCTCGGCACCCTGCTTTTCGGCCTCCTCATCGCGGTGCTCTCCGACAAGGTGCGCTACGAATCGGCGGTGAAGGCCCTGGTCTTCATACCCATGGCCATCTCCTTCGTCGCCGCCGGCATCATCTGGAAGTTCATGTTCGAGTTCAGGCCGGCCGGCGAGGTCCAGGTCGGCACGGTGAACGCCGTCCTCAGCGCCCTGGTGCCGGGCTGGAAGCCCATCGCCTGGCTCGTCAACACCAGCACCAACAACGCCGCCCTCATCGCCGTCGGCGTCTGGATGTGGACGGGCTTCGCCATGGTCATCCTCTCGGCCGCTATCAAGGCCATCCCCACCGACGTGATCGAGGCCGCCAAGATCGACGGGGCCAGCGAGCTCCAGATCTTCCTGCGCGTCACCTTCCCCCTCGTCGGCCCCACCCTCGGCTTCGTCGCCACGACCCTGATGATCAACGTGCTCAAGGTCTTCGACATCGTCTACGTCATGACGAACGGAAACCTCGGCACCGACGTCATCGCCAACCGGATGTACAAGGAAATGTTCAACTTCCACAACACGGGGGTCGCGAGCGCCATCGCCACCTTCCTCCTCGTCTGCATCGTGCCGGTGATGATCGTCAACGTGCGGCGCTACCGCCGGGGAGGGATCTGATGGCCCTTCGCATGTCGGGAAGCAGGCCGGGCTTCGGACGCCTCTTCGTCCACCTCGCCCTCGTCGTCGCCTGCCTCGTCTTCGTCCTCCCCACCCTCGGCCTCCTCGTCAGTTCCTTCAGGCCGAGGAACCAGATCGCCCTTTCGGGCTGGTGGACGGCCTTCCAGACGCCCTTCAGCTTCACGCTCAAGAACTACCAGAACGTCCTCACCCGCGCGAACATGGGGCGGAGCTTCCTCAACAGTCTCGTGATCGCCATCCCCGCGACCGTCCTCCCGGTTGCCATCGCGGCCTTCGCCGCCTACGCCTTCGCCTGGATGAAGTTCAAGGGGAAGGAAATCCTCTTCATCGTGATGATCGGCCTCCTCGTCGTGCCGATCCAGATGACGGTCATCCCCGTGCTCAGGCTCTTCAACGTGGTGCACCTGACCGGCTCCTTCGCGGGAATATGGCTCGCCCACACGGCCTACGGCCTGCCCTTCTCGATCTACCTTCTCAGGAATTTCATCCAGGACCTCCCGCCCTCCATGCTCGAGTCGGCCTTCATCGACGGGGCCAGCCACCCCAAGGTCTTCCTCTCCCTGGTGCTGCCGACCTCGCTGCCCGCCATCGCCTCCCTCGCCATCTACCAATTCATGTGGGTCTGGAACGACCTCTTCGTGGCCCTCATCTATCTCGGGGGCTCCCAGAGCGTGGCGCCCATGACCCTCACGATGGCGAACATGGTCAACTCCTACGGCGGCGGCTGGGAGTACCTCACGGCCGCGGCCTTCATCTCGATGGCCTTCCCCCTCCTCGTCTTTTTCACCATGCAAAAGTATTACGTCTCGGGCATACTGGCCGGGTCGGTGAAGGAATAGGGTGTCGATGCGGAAGTCCGAAGTATCGTCGAAGGATATAGCCGAGGCCTGCGGCGTCTCGCGCACCACGGTGTCCTTCGTCCTCAACAACACGCCGGGAAAGAACATCCCGAGCGAGACGAGGGAACGCATCCTCGAGACGGCGCGCAGCCTCGGCTACGCGCCCGACCCCGAGGCGCAGCGGATCGCCAAGCGGACCCGCGCGACCGTCGGCCTCGTCGTCAACCACTCCGACTCGATCTACGCCGACGCCTACATCCTCAGGCTCATCGAGGGCATGGCCCCCGTCTTCAACAAGAAGCGCTGCCGCCTCGTCCTCCTCCCCCTCCGCCAGCGCGAGACGGACTACCTCGAGATCGTGAAGGCCCACGGTCTCGACGGTCTCATGATCACCAACGCGCGGGCCGACGACGCCGCCATGAAGGCCCTCGTCGAGCTCGGCCTGCCCTGCGTCGTCATCGGGACGGTCGAGGGCCTGGACGCCCCCCAGATCGACATCGACAACGAGAAGGCCGCCTTCGCCGTCGCCGACTATCTCCTCTCCCTCGGACACCGCAGAATAGCGATGATCGTGCACGCCCCCCTCTCCTATCTCGCGGCCACCGGCCGCCTCGCCGGCTACCGCCGAGCCCTCGAAACGCGCGGCCTGGCCTACGACGAGGGCCTCGTGCGCATCGCCGACTTCACCGAGGCCTCCGGCTACGAGGCTGCCCGCTCGATACTCTCCGCCGATCCACGCCCCGAAGCCCTCTTCGCGGGCAACGACGCCATAGCCTACGGGGCGGTCCAGGCCATCCTCGACGCCGGCCTCCGCATCCCCGAGGACATCTCGATCGCCGGCTTCGACGACGACTTCCCCTCGCGCTTCCTCGAACCGGCCCTCACGACGATGACCCTGCCGGCCGCCTCCCTCGGCGAGCACGCAGCGGCCAAGGTCATCGCCCTCATCGACGGCGAAAGCGGCGTGGAACGCCGCAGCATCCTGCCCACCGTCCTGTCCCTGCGCGATTCCTGCGCACCTTCGCGTTCCCATCGCTGAACCGGAAAGGTAGTAACGATGCGTACCATACGGAGGGAAGGTTACGATCCCTCCCGACTCCTCCTCGAAGAGACCCTCTTCCACACGGCCAACGGCTACGTCGGGGTGCGCGGCTCCTTCGACGAGGGCTACGGCCCGGGCCTCGCCACGGTCCGCGGCACCTACATCAACGCCTTGTACGACACGCACGAGATCCATCATCCCGAGAAGCTCTTCGGCTTCCCCGAGACCGGCGAGCGCATCGTCGCCGTCACCGACGCCCAGGACATCCTCCTCTTCGTCGACGGCCAGCCCCTCCACGTGGGTATCGACAACGGAGGGAGCCTCCTCCGCGTCCTCGACCTCGACCGGGGTGTCGCGACGAGGAGCTTCACCGCGAGGACGGCCGGCAGGGCCCTCCTCTCCTTCGAGTTTTCGCGCTTCTGCTCGCAGGTAGTCCGCGAGCTCTTCTGCGTCGGGCTTCGCGTACGCTGTCTCGAGGGCAGGGCCTCCCTCAGGATTCTCTTCCGCCTCGAGGGAGGGGTGGCCAACCACTTCGACGAAAACGACCCCCGCCTCTCGGGTTCGGCCTGGAGGAGCCTCGAGGTCCTCGGCCTCGAGGCCTCGGCCCGCGGCGACGGAGGCGAGCTCGCCGTCGAATCGGTGACCCGGGGCACGCGTTTCGGTCTTGCCGTCCTCTCCTCGATCGATGGCCCGGCCGCTGCCCTCTGGAGCGCCAGGAGCGGAGAGACGGAGGCGAGCCTGTCGATGACTTCGGAGCTCGAGGCCGGCTCGAGCCTCGAGGTCACGAGGCGGAATCTCTACGCCGACTCGATACGGCATGGCGAGGCCCTGCCGGCCGCCCGTGCCATCGCCGCCTCCTTGGCGGGCATGGGTTTCGACCGCCTCGCCGAGGAACATGCCGGGCGGGTCCGGGACTTCTGGGAGAGGGCGGCCGTCGAGGTCGAGGGAGAGGCCGACATCGACGAGGGCCTCGGTTTCGGCCTCTTCGAGCTCCTCCAGTCGGCTCCCAAGGACGAGCGCTCGAACATTCCGGCCAAGGGCCTGTCGGGCGAGGGCTACGAAGGCCACTACTTCTGGGACACCGAGATCTACCTCGCGCCCTTCTTCACCTGGACCGCCCCCGAGCTCGCCAAACCGCTCATGTCCTACCGCCATTCCATCCTCGACGCCGCGAGGGCTCACGCCAGACGCATGGGTCAGGGCAAGGGGGCGGCCTTCCCCTGGCGAACGATAGCCGGCCGCGAGTGCTCGGCCTACTATCCCTCGGGAAGCGCCCAGTACCACATCAACGCGGACGTGGCCTATTCCCTGTGGCGGCACTGGGAGGCCACGGGGGACCTCGACTTCCTCGTCGGCATAGCGGCGGAGCTCCTCTTCGAGACGGCCCGCACCTGGCTCGACATCGGCCATTACGACGGCGACCGCTTCGTCATCGAGTCGGTCACCGGGCCGGACGAGTACAGCTGTCTCGTCGACAACAACTTCTACACGAACGCCATGGCCCGCTTCAACCTCGAAAAGGCCGCGGAAGCCCGCCGCCTCGCCACGGCCTCGCGTCCGGCGGAGTTGGGCGACATCGAAAAGCGCATCGGCCTCCTTCCCGAGGAGGCGGCTGAATGGGAGCGCGCCGCGAAGGCTATGTACCTGCCCTACGATTCCTCCCGCGACATCACGCCCCAGGACGACGGCTTCCTCAAAAAGGCGCGATGGGACCCGAAGCTGCTCAGGGAGGAGGACAGGCCCCTCCTCCTCCACTACCACCACCTCGCGATAATCAGACGCCAGGTCTGCAAACAGGCCGACGCCGTCCTCGCCCACTTCCTCCTCCCCGACTCGGCCCCGGCTTCGACGATCAAGAACAGTTATGACTATTACGAGGCCATCACCACCCATGATTCCTCGCTCTCCTACACGGTCTTCGCCGCCATGGCGGCGAGGCTCGGTGACGCCGAAAAGGCCCTCCGCTACTTCCGCGAAGGCGTGCGCCTCGACCTCGACGACAGCCACGGCAACGCCAGGGACGGCATCCACGCGGCCAACATGGGCGGGGCCTGGCTGGCCCTCGTCTTCGGCTTCGGCAACTTCCGGCCCGAGCGCGGCCTCCCCTCCTTCGCCCCCGTCATTCCGGAGGCCTGGACCTCCTACTCCTTCCGCATCGTCTGGCGCGGGAGCGCCATCCGCGTCAGAGTGTCCAAGGAAGGCGAGGCGGCGCTCGCCCGCCTCGAGCTCTCCTCGGGCCCAGCCCTCGAGGTCGAGCTCTACGGCAGGCGATCGACCCTCGCCGGACCCATCGAGGGGAAAAGGGAGGACTCGTGAAGGGACGCATCGAGGTCATCCTGGGCGACATCACCAAGGTCGAGGTGGACGCCATCGTCAACGCAGCCAACGAGGGGCTCTGGGGCGGGGGCGGGGTCGATGGGGCCATACACAGGGCGGCCGGCCCCTCCCTGGCCGAGGAATGCGGCCTCATCCGCGAACGCGAGGGCGGCTGCCCCACGGGGCAGGCCGTGGCGACTGGGGCCGGAAGCCTGCCCTGCCGCCGGGTCATTCACACGGTGGGTCCCATCTGGTCGGGCGGCCAAGAGGGAGAAGAGGGCCTCCTCGCCTCCTCCTACCGCAGCTGCCTAGAAATAGCCCGACGAGAAGGCTTGAGGAGCATCGCCTTTCCCAACATAAGCACCGGCGTCTACGGCTTTCCAAAGCCCCTGGCCGCGAAAATCGCCCAGGCCCTCGTGCGCGAATGGCTCGAAGCCAACGATGGGATCGATCGCCTGGTCTTCGTCTGCTTCGACAGGGAGAATTTCGGTCTTTATGGGGGAAGCTGAGCTATGTCTCTTCATCGCTAAAATGTAACAGATGATACGTGACAATCCGCCGAAGAGAGCGATCTTTAAGGTGACGGCGGGGGCCGAAGCGTCTCCACCGCCCCGGAGGCGATGGCATGATGCGACAGGTCAAGGGCAAGGTATACTGGGTCGGGAAGATCGACTGGGAGCTCAAGAAGTTCCACGGCGAGGAATACTCCACCCATCGAGGCTCCAGCTACAATTCATACCTCCTTCGCGAGGAGAAGACCGTCCTCATCGACACGGTGTGGAAGCCCTACGCGAAGGAATTCGTCGATAACCTCGAGGCGGAAGTCGGGCTCGCCACCATCGATTTCGTGGTGCAGAACCACGCCGAGGTCGATCACGCGGGCGCCCTGCCCGAGCTCCTGGCCAGACGCCCCGACCTGCCCGTCTACTGCACGGCCAACGCGCTGAAGTCCCTCAAGGGCAATTACCATGGCAATTGGGACCTGCGCGTCGTGAAGACCGGCGATTCGCTGGACATCGGCAATGGCAAGCGCCTCGTCTTCGTCGAGGCCCCCATGCTCCATTGGCCCGATTCCATGTTCACCTACCTCGACGGGGAGGCCCTCCTCTTCTCGAGCGACGCCTTCGGCCAGCACTACGCCTCGGAGCTCCTCTTCAACGACCTCGTCGACCAGGGGGAACTTTGGACCGAGGCGATCAAGTACTACGCCAACATCCTCACGCCCTTTTCGCCCCTCGTGACGAAAAAGATAAACGAGCTCGTCGGCCTGAAACTGCCGATCGAAATGATCGCCCCCGGCCACGGCATCATCTGGAGGAAGGAGCCCCTTTCCATCGTCACGAAATACGCCGAATGGGCCGCCGACTACCGCGAGGACAGGATCACCGTCATCTACGACACGATGTGGGAGGCGACCCGGAGGATCGCCGAGTCCATCGCCGAGGGGCTCGCGGAGGCCAGCCCCTCCACGACGGTCATCGTCCATAACACTTCCAAGGCCGACATGAACGACGTGGTCACCGACATCTTCCGCTCGAAGGCCCTGATCGCGGGTTCGCCCACGGTCAACAAGGGCATCCTTTCCTCGATGGCGGCCCTCCTCGAGGTAATCAAGGGTCTCAGGTTCAAGGGTAAGAAGGCCGCGGCCTTCGGCTCCTACGGCTGGTCGGGCGAGTCCCCGAAGATCATCGCCGAGGCCCTGGCCGCCTCGGGCTTCGAAATGCGGGGCGAGGGGCCCAAGCTGCTATGGCAACCCGACGAGGCGGGACTGGAGGCCGCCAGGGTCTTCGGCCGAAGTTTCGCCGCCGGCCTGGGCGACGGGAAATAGGTTTTCGACAATTTCGCGGAATTCGTCAATTCCACGCAACCTGGCGACCATCCGCGGGTCTGTTTGGCGAGGAGCCTCGTATAGCCCCCGGCTATAGTCGTGGCCCAAGGAATATGTCCGCCGCGCAGCGGCCGACGAAGGAGCCAGCATGGCCGCTCATCCCCTCAAGGGTCTTTCAATTGGCAAGCTTTTCGCCCGGGTGCCCATAGTTCAAGGAGGGATGGGCGTCGGGATCTCCCTGTCCGGCCTCGCCTCGGCGACGGCCAACGCGGGCGGCATCGGCGTCATCGCCGCGGCGGGCATCGGCCTCCTCGAGCCCGATGGCTTCACCGACTTCCTCGGGGCCAATATCAGGGCCCTTCGCCGCGAGATCAGAAAGGCTCGCGAACTTACCAAGGGCATCCTCGGCGTGAACATCATGGTGGCCCTGAGGAATTTCCCCGACCTCGTCCGCACCGCCATCGAGGAGAAGATCGACATCATCTTCTCGGGTGCTGGCCTGCCCATGAATCTTCCCGAATTGACCAAGGGCACCAAGACCAAGCTCGTCCCGATCGTCTCATCGGCCCGTGCCGCGACCCTGATCGCCAAGCGCTGGCTGGACAAGTACGGCGTTCTGCCGGACGCCTTCGTCGTCGAGGGCCCCAAGGCCGGCGGCCACCTCGGCTACAAGGCCGAGGAACTGGAGGATCCGGCCTTTTCCCTCGAGACCACCGTCCCCGCCGTCATCGAGGCGGCCAAGGCCTTCGAGGAGAGGAAGGGCTGCCCGATTCCCGTCATCGCGGGAGGCGGCATCTACACGGGCGCCGACATAGCCAAGTTCCTCGAGATGGGGGCAGAGGGAGTGCAGATGGCCACCCGCTTCGTCGCCACCGACGAATGCGACGCCGACCTGGCCTTCAAGGAAGCCTTCATCACGGCCAAGGAAGGCGATCTGGCCATCATCAAGAGCCCCGTCGGCATGCCGGGCAGGGCCATAAGAAACGCCTTCATCGACGATGTCGAGGCCGGCAACAAGGCCCCCTTCGCCTGCCCCTACCACTGCATCCACACCTGCGACTACGAGAAGGCGCCCTATTGCATCTCCCTCGCCCTCCTCAACGCGCAAAAGGGCCGCCTCGACCATGGCTTCGCCTTCGCGGGAGCCAACGTCGGCAGGGTGGACCACATCGTCCACGTCCAGGAACTCGTCGACGAACTCGTCAGCGATTGCGAGGCGAAATTGGACGAGGACAGCTCGGCGCCGGCCACCACGTAGCGAGCGCTTGATGTCCATGATCATCGGATTCCAGGTGGATACGGCGTCGACCCTCCCCGAGGCTCAGGCCGATCGTCTTGCCTTTGAGGTCGGCCGGCCCCTCGATGCCCCTGTCGCGCCTGGCGACGATGGCCTCGTCGCGGTTCGAGCTCTGGATGGACGAGAGGACCGTGATCCGCGCCCCGCCCAAGACGGCGATGACGAAGGGAGTGTCCGCGACGGTCGCGATGTCCGCCCTCCCCTCAAGGAGGTCCTGGAGGGCGACCTTGCCGTAGGGAGTGCCTCCGCCGCGACATCGAGACCTTCCATGTGGCGATATACGTGCGAGCGGCGCG
Source organism: Rectinemataceae bacterium (assembly GCA_035531315.1). Classification (GTDB taxonomy): domain Bacteria; phylum Spirochaetota; class Spirochaetia; order Treponematales; family Rectinemataceae; genus CAIJMU01. The sequence goes on along the minus strand of DATKTD010000202.1, from coordinate 6,278 downwards.
AGTCACTGCCTCACTCCAGGAAGCTGCCCTCCGCGAGTTGTCTAAAGGCGAGTTCGAGTTCCTCGTCGCTGTTCATCACGACCGGCCCACGCCAGGCGACAGGCTCGCCGAGCCCCATGCCCAGACAAAACAGGAAGCGGAACTCCGAGTCCGAGGCGGCGCGGAAGCGAACCGAATCGCCAGGGGAAAGGAAGACGAGGCTTCCGTCGCCGACGAGGGGACCCTCGCCGATGCGACCCTTCCCGCCGAAAACGTAGGCGAAGGCCGTCTTCCGCGGATCGACCCGATGCAGGAGGTCGGCGCCGGGGGCGAGCTGGAAGTCGAAATAGCCCGGATCGGTGACGATACCCTCGACCGGCCCCAGGGTGCCCTCGAAGCTCCCCGCGATGACGCGGACGACGGAGCCGTCGGCGAGCCTCCGTTCCGGAATCGCCGAGCTGCCGATGTCCTGGTAGCGGGGCTTCAGCATCTTGTCCTTGGCCGGGAGGTTGGTCCAGAGCTGAAAGCCCCCCATCCTCCCGTCGCCCTCGTCGACGGGCATCTCCTGATGGATGATGCCACGGCCGGCCGTCATCCATTGGACGTCGCCGGCGCCGATCACGCCCTTGTTGCCCATGCTGTCCTGGTGTTCGACATGGCCCTCGAGCATGTAGGTGATGGTTTCTATGCCGCGATGGGGATGCCAGGGGAAGCCCCTGACGAAGTCCCCGGCCCTGTCGTTCCTGAGGTCATCGAGGAGGAGGAAGGGATCGGATTCGGCACTGTCGCCGAAACCGAAGGCGCGACGGAGCCTGACCCCCGCTCCGTCCATCGTCGGCTGACTCTTGCGTATGGCCCTGGGTTCTCGTTCCATGAGCCTAGGTTACGTAACACAGGTTACAAAGTCAAAATATTTTCGGATACGAAGCTTCCAGTCCTTGCCCTGCCCTTTGAAGCAGGGCTATTTTACTGGCCGATGCAGCATAGCGAACGCACTTCGGTCCTCATGCACCGTTTCAAACCCGGCGTCCCCAAGCGTTACCTCCTCCTCGCGGCGGGCCTGGCCTGGACGACGGCGGGCCTCATTCTCGGCCTCCGCGGCATGCTCTGGGTGATCGGCCACGACAGCTTCGTGCTCCTCCACTTCCTGATCGCGGTGACCCTCGGCCTCGTCTTCTTCCAGCTGGTCTTCGCCAAGGTGTCGCTCAAGCACATCACGCGCATCCGCGAGCTCGAGATCGTCCGGCCAAGCCTCTTCGCCTTCTTCGACGCGAAGGGCTACATCATGATGGTCCTGATGATCTCCCTCGGTATCTTCCTCCGGCGCTCCCATCTCGTCGCGCCGGAAATCCTCTACAATTTCTATGTCTTCATGGGGACGCCCCTCCTCGTCTCCGCCCTTCGCTTCTACTGGGCCTTCATCCGCTATCCCCAGCTCCTCGCCGAGGACGGCCCCGGGGGGGCCACCGGCGAGGGCTTGGGCGAGGCGGACTAGAGCGAGGCGAAGGCGCCCTCGGCCGCCTCGATCGTGGCGTCGATGTCGGCCTCGCCGTGGGCGAGGGACATGAAACCGGCCTCGAACTGCGAAGGCGCGAGGTAGACGCCGCGCTCGAGCATGGCGGTGAAGAAGGCGCCGAAGCGTTTCGTGTCGCAGGCCTTCGCGCCGCTCCAGTTCGTGACGGGTCTGTCGGTGAAGAAGGTGGTGAACATCGAGCCCACCCGGTTCCACTGGACGGCCACGCTCGCCTTTTTGGCCGCCGCAGCGAGACCCTTCTCAAGCCGCAGGCAATTGGCCTCGAGCCTTTCCCAGGCCCCCGGCTTTCCGATCTCGTTCAAGGTGTAGATGCCCGCCGTCATGGCCAGGGGGTTCCCCGAGAGGGTGCCCGCCTGGTACATGGGGCCCGATGGCGCCACCATCTTCATGATCTCGGCCCGACCGCCGTAGGCGCCCACGGGGAGCCCTCCACCGATGACCTTGCCGAGGGTCGTGAGGTCCGGCTTGATGCCGTAGAGGCTCTGGGCGCCGCCCAGGTGGACGCGGAAGCCCGTCATCACCTCGTCGAAGATCAGGAGGGTCCCTTCCCTGTCGCAGAGGGCCCGCAGGCCGGCCAGGTAGCCCGGACCGGGGGCCACGACGCCCATGTTGCCGACCACCGGCTCGATGATGAGGGCGGCGATCTGACCGGGATTGGCCTTGAAGAGGGCCTCGACGGCGCCGAGGTCGTTGTAGGGGGCCGTGAGGGTGTCGGCCGCCGTGGTCTTCGTGACGCCCGGGCTGTCGGGGAGGCCGAGGGTGGCGACGCCCGAGCCCGCCTGCACGAGGAGGAGGTCGGCGTGACCGTGGTAGCAGCCCTCGAACTTCACGATCTTGTCGCGCTTGGTGAAGGCCCGGGCCAGACGCAGGGCCGACATCGTGGCCTCCGTGCCCGAGTTGACGAAGCGCAGCATTTCGATGTTCGGCATCATGGCGATAACGAGGCGGGCGAGCTCGACCTCGAGGGGCGAGGGGGCGCCGTAACTCGTGCCGCGGAGGGCGGCCTCGCCGAGGGCCTTCACGATTCCCGGGTGGGCGTGGCCGAGGATGAGGGGTCCCCACGAGAGCACATAGTCGACGAAGCGATTGCCGTCCACGTCGATCAGGTGGGCCCCCTCGGCCCTGTCGATGAAGAGGGGCTGGCCGCCCACGGCGCGGAAGGCGCGCACCGGAGAGCTCACGCCGCCCGGCATAAGGGTCTGGGCCTCGGCGAAGAGGGCCCGCGATCTTTCGATGTTCATTCCCGTTTCCTCCCTGTCATGCTGACGACGCTGTTCAAATGCTCAAATAGGCCGCTATCGTCTTGGCCGCCGTCTCGCCCGAGGCGATGCAATCGGGAAGCCCGATGCCGCGATAGGCGTTGCCCGCGAGGGCGAGGCCGGGCCATTCGGTCAGCCTCGACTCGATCGTCGCGAGGCGCCCGAGGTGTCCCTTGGTGTACTGGGGCATGGCCAGGGGCCAGCGGTAGATGCGATGGAAGAGGGGCTCGGCCGTGACGCCGATGACGTCGCGGTGCTCGGCCCGCACCATCGAAAGGAGCTCCTCGTCGGAGAGCGCGATGCCCGCGTCGTTGCCCGAGCGGCCGATGAAGGAGCGGATGAGGACCTGGCCCTCGGGGGCGCGGTGGGGGAATTTGGTGGAGGTCCAGGTGGTGGCGAGGACGGCCCTCCCCTCGCGCTTGGGGATCACGTAGCCGTAGGCGGCCAGGGGCTTGGGCAGATCGCTCGCACGGTAGGCCACCGTGAGGGTGGCGGTGGAGGCGTGGGGGATGGCGGCGAGGGCCTCGGCCATGGCCGGGTCGATGCCGCGAAGGAGGGGAGCGGCCCCGTGCGAGGGTGTGGCCACGACCAGGGCATCCGCGCGGAGGCTCGTCCCGCCCTCGAGCTCGACGAGCCAGCCCTCCTTCTCCCGCAGGACCCGCGAAGCCTTCGTTCCCAGGAGAAGCTCGCGAGCCTCGAAGCTGGAGGCGAGGGCCTCGACGATCTCCGCGAGCCCCGACACGGGCGTGACGAAGGCGGGCCATTGCTTCCGCGCGGGCAGCGGTGTCCCCGAGGCCTCGGCGGCCCGCGCTGTCTCGGCGGCCTTCCTGGCGAGTTCGCGATTCTTTTTTTTGGTGGCGAACATCCCGGCCACGAGGCTGCCGTGCTCGAGTTCCGATTGTCGCAATTGGGGGAAGGTGGCCGCGAGGCTGAGCTCCTCGCCGTCGCCGGCGTAGATGCCGCTCATGAGGGGCTCGATGAGTCTTTCGTACAGCTCCTTGCCGAGGCGCCTCCGCACGAACTCGGCGAGGCTCTCGTCCCCGCCGTCGCGTTTGGCCGGCACGAAGAGATCGAGACCCATCCTGAGCTTGCCCAGGGGGGAGATCAGGGCCGTGGTCGCCATCGGGCCGAACTTCGAGGGGATGAGGCCGGTGAGGCCCTCGGGCATCTCGTAGAGCCTGCCCTTCCTCATCACGTAGCTGCCGCGCACCTTCTTGTTGGTCCCCTGCAGCCTCTCCTCGAGCCCCAGCTCGCGGCAGAGGCCGACGCCGGCGCTCTTGTACGAGACAAAGGTGTCGGGTCCGCCCTCGACGACGAAGCCATCGACGCGGTCGGTGACGATCTTGCCGCCCAGGCGCTTTTCTATTTCGACCAACCTGAGCTCGATGCCCGGAAGCAGCTTCTTGAGGCGGTAGGCCGCGGAAAGCCCCGCGATGCCCCCACCGATCACGACGACGCTTTTGGCGCCCATTGCATCCTCCATCCCGATCAGAGGTCGGGAGCCTTCATTGTGCGTATCAGCCGCTCGAAGGGTGGCTTCCGCTTCCCCGAGGGATTGGCCGGATACCAGCCGAGCTCTACCCTTATCGCCTGGTTGCGCAGCTCGGTCGCGCCCCAAAGGACCGAGGCGCCGAGGGCGCCGACCAGGGCCGAGACCGCAGGCGGGGCGATGAACAAAGAAATGATAATTAGTATTATGCCCGAGAGGACGACGAAGGGCCACCAGGTCCAGCCCAGATGGTATTCGAGCCTCACGACCCAGAAAAAACCGAAACCCACGAGGCCGAGCGAGGCGAGGCCGATGGCGAGGCCGAGGATGTTCACGATCCCTCCCCCCCGCCGGACCTCGAAGCCCCTCGGCGGTAGGCCGGCGGCGCGGGCTCGCGATCGAAGAGGTCGGCGCTCAGGGCCTTGCCCGAGGCGAAGACGGGGCGGTGGCGCGGGTTGTCGGGATTAGCCCTCGCCCTCCCCTCCCGAACCCTCCCCTCCTGTCTCCCGAGCTCGAGGATGTCGAAGAGGAAGACGAGGCCGAAGATGCCGAACTCGACCGAGCCGTTGGGACAGGAGCAGGCCAGGGAGGCCGCGACGCAGGCGGCCCCCGCGACTCCGAAAAGCGCGCGGGCCATCCAGAGCCTGGCGACCCGGTATTCGAGGAACCTCACCGCGACATGGCCGAGCCAGACGCTCAGGAAGGTCGCCGCGGCGGCGGCGAGGCCGGCAGTCTCCATTGCCATGCTATCTCCGCGAGTACTCGTGCACCATCTCCACGACGGCACGCACGTTGTCCTCGGGCGTCTCCTGGAGGATGCCGTGGCCGAGGTTGAAGATGTGGCCGTCGCGGTTCCCCGCCTTGGCGAGGACGGAGCGGACCCGCTTTTCGAGTTCCGGGCGCGGCGCGAAGAGGGCCACGGGGTCGAGGTTGCCCTGCACGGCCCTACCCGGGCCGACGGACTCCCAGCCCTTCGCGAGGTCGGTCCGCCAGTCGAGGCCTATGACATCGCCGCCCGCCTCGGCCATCAGCGAAAGGAGGGTCGCCGATTCGGTGCCGAAGTGGATCGAGGGCACGCCCCGGACCTTCACCGCGTCGAGGATGCGCTTGGCGTAGGGCTGGGCGAACTCGCGATAGTCCTCGGGGGAGAGGGCGCCTACCCAGGAGTCGAAAAGTTGCACAACATCGGCCCCCGAATCGACCTGGGCGACGAGGTAGGCGGAGATCACCGTCGCAAGCTTGTCCATCAGGGCGTGCCAGACCTCGGGCGCCCCGTACATCAGGCGCTTGGTCTTGGTGAAGCTCCTCGACGAGCCGCCCTCGATAATGTAGCTCGCGAGGGTGAAGGGGGCGCCGGCGAAGCCGATCAGGGGCGTCTTACCGGCCAGCTCACGCTTGACGATGGCGAGGGCCTCCATCACGTTGTGGAGGGCCTCCTTGGGATCGATGACCGAGAGGGCCTCGACATCGGCCGCCGTGGCGATCGGGTTGTGGATCACGGGGCCCTCCCCCTTGGCGAACTCGAGCCCGATCCCCATCGGAACGAGGGGGAGGAGGATGTCGGCGAAGAGGATTGCCGCGTCGACGCCGAAGGCGCGGACGGGCTGCAAGGTGACCTCCGCGGCCATCTCGGGGCGGTCGCAGATCTCGAGCAAGGTGTACTTCTGCCGGATCGCGCGGTATTCGGCCATGTAGCGCCCCGCCTGGCGCATGAACCAGACGGGCGTGGCGTCGACGCTCTCGCCGCGGCAGGCGCGGAGGAATCTATCGTTCATCGTAAATGCTCCTTATTTTTCGGCGCCGCCGGCGCCCGCTGAGCCAGCGCCCGCGCCGTCGGCGCCCGCGGCCGCATCCACGGCCGGGGCCGGGGCCGACGGCACGTATATGCAGGCCGGGTCGGTCTCGAGGTAGTCCCCGGTCATGGCCCAGGCCCTCCCCCTCTGTCCGCCGCAGACGACCTTGTATTCGCAGACCCCGCAGCGCCCCTTGAGAAGGGAGGGATCGCGCAACTCGCGGA
>DATKTD010000201.1:0-2558 GCA_035531315.1 Rectinemataceae bacterium | reverse complement strand
GTGATGAACCCCGAGGTCATGGAGACCTTCAGGAAGCGCACACGGATCATCTCGGCCGTCCGCGAGTACCTCGACTCCCGGGAGTTCATCGAGGTCGAGACTCCGGTTCTGGCCACGATAGCCTCGGGGGCCGCGGCGAGGCCCTTCGTCACCAAGTCCAACGCCCTCAATCTCCAACTCTACCTCCGCATCGCCACCGAGCTCTACCTGAAGCGCTGCATCGTCGGCGGCATGGAGCGGGTCTACGACATGGGGAAGAACTTCCGCAACGAAGGCATAGACATCCGCCACAATCCCGAGTTCACGATGATCGAACTCTATCAGGCATACACCGACTACAAGGGCATGATGGAGCTGACCGAGGGCCTCGTGTCCTTCGCCGCGGTCAAGGCCACCGGCGGCACGAAGGTCATGTACCAGGGCACCGAACTCGAGTTCGCCGCTCCCTGGAGACGCGTCACCATGATGGACGCGGTCAAGGAGTACGGCGGGCCTGATTTCAGCACCGTGAAGACCGACGAGGAAGCCCGCGAGCTGGCCAGGAAGCTCGGCCTCGAGGAAGAGCTCAAGAAAAAGCTCAAGGATTGCAGCAAGGGCGACATCCTCAACGCGGCCTTCGAGAAATACGCCGAGAAGAACCTCATCCAGCCGACCTTCGTCATGGACTACCCCACCGATATTTCGCCGCTCACCAAGCAAAAGCCGGGTGACCCCACGATGACCGAGCGCTTCGAGGGCTTCGTCTACGGTCGCGAGATCTGCAACGCCTATTCCGAGCTCAACGACCCCATCGTCCAGCTCGAGCGCTTCACTCAACAGGCCAAGGAGCGGGAGCTCGGCGACGACGAGGCCTATGCCCTCGACGAGGACTTCGTGTCCAGTCTCGAGGTGGGCATGCCTCCCACGGGGGGCCTGGGCATCGGCATTGACCGCATCGTGATGTTCCTCACCGACGCCTACTCCATCCGCGACGTCATCCTCTTCCCGACGATGAAGCCCGACCTCGGCTGAGCTGGTCTTTGCGGCGACTCTGGCTTTACGACTTGGTCGCCGCGTGATATATTCCTTCTCATCTTGACCCCCACAGGAGGCACGACATGACGATTGCTCAGAAAACAGCCCTTGCCGGCCTGGGGAAGGTCTCGAGGATTTAGCCAGCGGTCGCCACAGCGCGGCCCTGTGCGCAGCCCTTCTTCCCTCCCTTCCCCACGCATCAAATCCTCTACAGTCGCGGCGCTACCCGCGAAACCCTTCCTTGAGGAGGGGTCCCGGGAGCGCGCAGGCGCGGAAAGCAGTCTCTTCGCGCGTCCAGGAGCCATGATCGTGGAATTGAAAGCATTGGATATAACAAAGGAGGGCCCTACGGCCCTCGCCTCCATCGGCCTCGATGACAGGTTGGCCGATGTCATTCGCGCCCTCTCCGACCGTCACGGGAATTGTCTGCCCGCGCGCATCGCCGCGGTGCACCGCGATCGCTACGCCGGCCTCGCGGCAGGCCCCGGGGGCAGTCTGGCCGAAATGCACCTCAAGTTGCCAGCCTCGATGTCGGGGCCGGACAGCCCTCCCTCGATGCGGCCGGCGGTGGGAGACTGGGTTCTCGCCCGGCCGGTCCCGGGCCTCGATGGCCGCGAGGGGCCGGCCGGCATGATCGTGGAGATCCTGCCCCGGCGCGGCATCTTCGCCCGCAAGGAGGCGGGGCTCAGGCAAGAAGCGCAGGTGCTTGCCGCCAACATCGACACGGCCCTCGTCGTGGCCGCGGCCGGTCACGACTTCAATCCCCGCAGGATCGAGCGCTACCTCGCCCTCGCCTGGGAGGGAGAAACGAAGCCCATCCTCGTCATAGCAAAGATCGATCTGGCAGAGAATCCCGATCTTCTCATCGCGGAGGCGGAGACCCTCGCCGTCGGATCTCCAGTCGTGGTCACCTCGGCGCTTCGGGGCTCGGGCATCGACCGATTGGAGGAGCTCCTGAGCCCGGGCAGCACTTCGGTCCTCCTCGGCTCATCCGGGGCGGGCAAGTCGAGCCTCCTCAACTGTCTCGCGGGCAAGCGGATCGCCGCCACGGGGGCCGTGCGCGAAGACGATCAGCGCGGTCGTCACACGACCACCCGTCGCGAACTCTTTCCCCTCGCATCGGGGGCCCTGGTCATCGATACGCCCGGCATGAGGGAGCTTCAGCTCTGGGCCGAGGAGGAGGCCATCGATGAAACCTTCCCCGACATCGAGGAACTCGCGGCCTCCTGCCGCTTCCGCGACTGCTCGCACGAAGAGGAGCCGGGATGCGCCGTCCGGGCGGCCCTCGAGGAGGGGCGGCTCGATCCCGGCAGGCACGCGAGCTGGAGAAAACTGCGCAGGGAGGTCGCCTGGCTCGGACGCCGAGAGGACGCCTCCCTGATGCGGATGGAACGCGATAAGTGGAAAAGCATCAACCAGTCGATGCGCGGCTACACGAAGGAGAGGCGCTCCATCCAAGGTTCGGCGCGCTGAGCTTTGGGCGGCCTCGTCGAACCGGAGAAAGGGAAGCGGGCGAGGGCTAATTTGGGCGGGGGCCGGCGATT
>DATKTD010000200.1:0-2413 GCA_035531315.1 Rectinemataceae bacterium | reverse complement strand
ATGAAGGCTGCGTCAGGGAAGGTCTCGACGGCCGCGCGATTGGCCTCGAACCAGAGCTCCTCGCTCTCGAAGTAGTCGAGGATCTTCATCCCGCGCCAGTTCGGCAGCCAGGGGCCGTCGATGATGAAGGCCGCGAGGGGCTCCTTCGCCGTGCCCTCGATCGCGGCCTTGAGCGCCGTCCACTGACTGTCGGTCATGGTGTCTTCTCCTTGGATTCCAGGGCGGCGATCTTTTCGAGGCGGCCGGCATGGCGGCCTCCCTCGTATGTGGCGCCGAGAAAGGCTTCGAGTATATCGCCCACGGGTTCGGTCAGCTCCACCCGCCCGCCGAGGGCGAGGAAGTTGGCGTCGTTGTGCTCCCGAGCCATCCTTGCCGTGTAGCTGTCGTGGACGAGGGCGCAGCGCACCCCCGGCAGCTTGTTGGCTGCGATCGAAATGCCGATACCCGTGCCGCAGAGGAGGATGCCGAGGTCGAGGCCCTTCGTTCTCCAGGCTTCGACGGCCTCGCGGGCCTTGTCCGGATAATCGACACGATCTTCGATATCGACGCCGAGGTTGAGGACCTCGTGGCCCCGGGCCGAAAGCCACTCGAGAATTTCTTTCTTGCGGTCGACCGCTCCGTGATCGTTGGCTATGACGATGCGCATGGTCCGATTCTATCCGATTATCGGGAGGGAATTGAAGCGTTCGCGATCCGCGTCGACGTTTGGCTGGATGGAGGTTCCCATGCGACTCCAGCCCCTCGCGGCCTCGGCGATCTTCGCCCTCCTCATCCTGTCCTGCGTCCCAGACCCTGCGGCGAGTCCGCCCTCGGCCTTCGATCTCAAGCCCCCCGCCCTCGTCGAGGCTGGCGCTGACGGCGCCACCACCTTCGTACTCCGCTTCGACGAGGAGGTGAAACCCGTGGATGGCAGCTTCGCCGTCGACCCGGGAGGGGGAGCGAGGGCCTCGGCCGAAGGCGGGGAAGTCCGTGTCGCTCTGCCCGAGAGACAGGTCCCGGGGCGGCGCTACTCCATCGTCGGCGACGTGCGCGACGGAGGTGGCAACGCCTCGCGTGTCATCCTCGCCTTCGCCGGCTTCAACGACCATCCTGCCGCCCTGCGCGTCTCCGAAGTGCAGACCGCGAAAAACTCCTCGACGTCGAGGCCGCACCGCGATTTCGTGGAATTCGAGGTGATGGCTTCGGGCAACCTCGGCGGTATGGAGCTTTCCCTGTCGAGCACCGTAAAGACGGTAAGCTGGCGATTCCCCGGCGTCGAGGTGGCAAAGGGCGATTTCCTCGTTGTTCATTCCGCCCCAGAAGGGTTTGCGACCGAGGTCGACGAGCTCGGTTCCGACCTCCTCGCCTCAGGTGGAGTCGATGCCTCGCCATCGCGCGACTTCTGGTCGAAGGCGGGTGGCATTCCCGACGCCACGGGGCTGATCGTCCTGCGAGAATCGCCAGGAGGCAAGCCGCTGGATGCCCTCTTCTTTTCCGACGGCTCGAGGACGGGAGTTATCGGAGAGGGAATTATCGGCGATCTCCTCGGTGAGGCACTCGATTTCGATCTATGGAAGACCGCGGGCACCCCTTCTTGGGAGGACGCCTTTCAATGGAAAGCCTCGGTGTCGCGCTCCATTATCAGGGCAGCGCCGGATGCGGAGCCCGGGGCTGCCGAATGGGGACTGTCGGCCAGTTCGGGGCAGAGCCCCGGCTCGGACAACTGAGGCTTATCAGTTTGCGTCGTCGAAAAGCGCTTCCGGCGGTCGCTCCAGCTGTTCAGGATCGCGGAGGAGGCCGAGGAAATAGCGGAAGGCGCTCGCGTAGTAATGGCCGTCGCAGATGCGCTCGTCGTTGACGATCTTCACGGTCATGTATTTCCGCTCGACGACGGAACCATGCGCGTCGAGGACGAATTCGCGCTCCTTCATGCCGAAGGCGACGAAGAGGGAGGTGGTGCCGAAGTCGTACAAATGATGGTAGATGGGTTTGACGCCGAGGGAACCGAGGTCGGTGACGAAGGCGCTCGTGTGGAAGGGGCTCGCGTCGCGGATCGCTCTGGGCAGGAGCCCGACATAGTCGAGTGAGCGGAGGAGCCACATGAGGAGACGCAGCGCCGTGCCCGGGATGAGCATGAAGAGGCGCGCCGTCTTGTCTGTATCGTTGTGCGTCTCTTCCTTTTTGTTTTCGCCGAGCGCAGCCTCGAGGACCGAAGCGACATCGAAGATCGTCGACTTCGGGTCGAAGCGTAGCTTGACCGTGGTTTCGGGACTGTCCTCGTGGAGCCGCTTCTTGATGGCAAGGGAGATCGTGAGATCGTTGCGGGCGTAGATCTTCTGGCCGGCGACGAAGCGGTTGAGCCGTGGTTTTTGCGACATAGTTCTGACGAGGGCCGCCAGATAAAGGTGCAGGAATCCTATGCCACGATGGCCGC
>DATKTD010000199.1:0-19525 GCA_035531315.1 Rectinemataceae bacterium | reverse complement strand
GAGAACTTCTCGCAAAACTCGAGCGGCAGGGCTTCATCACCCGCAGTCCTTCCGAATCCGATCGTCGCGTCATGGAGATCCACTTGACCGAAGAAGGGAAGAAGGCCGCCGAAGAACCTCAACCCTCCGAGGAGGCGGAGGCCCACTTCGGTTGCCTCTCGGAAGAGGAGCGGAAAAACCTCGCCGACTATCTCGAACGCCTCATCGCCGATTGGGAGAAGCGACTGGGGGCCGAGGGCGAGGGCGGCGATCCTCGGATAGGCTGGGGTGGGAGGGGCTTCGGCAGGGGACGGGGACCGGGCCGGCCCGGCGACTTCCCGGGCTTTGGGGCCCAGGCCGGACGAGGTCCGCGAGGCTACCATTTCGGAGGGCGATGTTTCGGCGGCTTCTCGCCGGAGGGGATTAGCAGCCTAGCGCGGGGCTGAGGGGACTTGGGCTGAGGGGACTTGGGCTCGGCCCCAGCCCCCTCGGCGGCCGATTCCTCGAATTCGTGGTGATACTTCGCTCCCCTCCGTCCGAGCCGGAAGACTTCGCCATGAGCTCGCGAGTTGTACAACCCTCGCAAGCCGCTATAATATCGCCGCATGGACATGAACAGCGATCATGATTCGGCCGGCCGTAGCGGAACGGTCTTCTCGTATCCCATCCTCATCCGGGAGACCCATCTCGACACCTTCGGCCATGTCAACAACGCTACCTATCTCCAGATCTACGAAGAAGCGCGTTGGGAACTCGCCACGGCTATGGGCTTCGGCCTCGAGGAGGTGCGGGCCACGGGGATCGGCATGACCGTCCTCGAGACGACCGTGCGGTTCCTCAGGGAACTCAGGCTCCGCCAGCAGGTAACTGTCACCACGCGGCTCGGCGAGTTGCGGGGCAAGGTCTTCATACTTAAGCAGGCCATGATCGACGAGGATGGACGGGTCGCAAGCGAGGCCGACTTCACCATGGCCCTCTTCGACCTGGCCGCGCGCAGGATCGTGCCGCCCACGGCGGAGTGGCTGGCGAAGCTGGGCTGGACAGAGGAGTCGAGGCCCAGTTGAGGGCGGACTAAAAGGGCGAGGGCTCCGAAGCGCCAGGACGAGGCGATCCTTCGGACAGGGGGCTTCGCCGGTCTTCCGCCCGCCGTGCCGCCTTACGCCTCGTCTTCGAGATTGAAGAAGGCGACCGCCTGCCTGAGGCCATCGGCCTGGGCCTTGAGTTCCTCGGCCGTGCTCGCGAGCTCCTCCGACACCGTGGCATTCTGCTGCACCACTGTGTCGAGCTGATTGACGCCCTTTGCTATCTGATCGGCCCCCGAGGACTGCTCCGAGGATGCGGCCGCTATCTCCTGGATGAGAGCCGCGACCTTCCGGATGTCGGGCACGAGCGCTTCGAGGCTCGTCCCCGCCTCTCCCGCCACCACGACGCTCTTTCGCGAAAGCTCGTTGATCTCGCCGGCGGCCTTGGCGGAACGTTCGGCGAGCTTGCGGACTTCGGCGGCGACGACCGCGAAGCCCTTGCCCGCCTCGCCGGCGCGCGCGGCCTCGATCGCCGCGTTGAGGGCGAGCAGATTCGTCTGTCCGGCTATCTCCTCGATGATCGAAATCTTGCCCGCGATCTCCCTCATGTTGGCGACGGTCTCCGTCACCGACCTGCCGGAGAATTCTGCGCTTTGGGCCACCTTCCGCGCCAGGGAATCGGCCTCGATCGTGTTGTCGGCGTTCTGCTTTATCGTCGAGGCGAGTTCCTCCACGGAGGCCGAGAGCTGCTCGATGCCCGCCGCCTGTTGGTTCGTCCCTTGCGAAAGAGCCTGGGCATTCGCCGACAGTTCGCCGGCCCCCGTCGAAACCTCGTCCGACGATACCCTGATGCCGCCGACGACCTTCACGAAGCTTTCGCGAAGCGCCTCCAGGCTAAGCCCAAGGCTGCCGATCTCGTCTCCTCGGCTTTCCACCCCGTCCAGCTCCTTCCGCCCGATCCGCGCCAAGCTGAGATCGCCCCGCTCGAGTTCGGCCATCGCCGAAGCGACGATCTTGACCGGCCGGGCTATCGAGCGGGCGAGGAGGATGGAAAGAGCGATGGCGAGGAGGAGGCCGAGGCCCAGGAGGCCGGCGATGAACGAAGTCAGGGAATCGAGGGTCCGGTAGGCCTCCTTCTCAGAGATGCTGAGAACGAGGGTCCAGCCGGGGCTGCCCTGCACGCGTGCCCAGTAGCACACCATCGCCAGGCCATCGGGCCTCGAATAGGCGCCGGCGCCTTGAGGCTCGGCCAACATGCGGGTGGAAAGGGCCGAAAGCCCCCTGTAGCCCGCCTTGTCGGCGCTCCTGGCGTCCAGCTTCATGATCGCGTCGCTGCTGGGATCGGCGATCACGAGACCTTGTTCGTCGAGGACCATGCCGTAGCCACTGTCGCCTAACTTGATCGAGTTGGTGATCTGGCTCAAGGCGGCCAATTGCATCTCGAAGCCGATCAGGGAACGGATTCTTCCATCGGGGCCCTTCACGGCCTTGGCGAGGATCAGGGCCGGCTGTCCCGTGGCCTTCGAGACGAGGGCGTCGGAGACGAAAAAGTCCTTTCCGTCCTTCATGATCGCCTGGAAATAGGGGCGCTGGCTGATGTCGACATAGACGCCCTTCGGGGTCGTTCCCCTGCCGTCGGGCCAGCCCAGGAGGACGGTGGTGATGTCGGGGCTTACCCTGCCGTTCATGCTCTGTACGGCGGATTCGGCCGCCGCGGGACTGCCCTTCGTGACGACATCCTCGAGGGCGAGGACGGAAAGCTCCCGGAAGTGCGTCTCAAGGAGCTGCTCGATCTGGCTTGATCGCGCCTGCGCGATCTGAATGTTCTCGGCCGACAGCAGGGCGTCGATATCCTTATGCAAGGTAACGTCGAGGGCGACAAGGACGACTCCGATCAGCATCGCCATGAGCACGCTCACCAATACCGCGACCCTCACCAACAACGTCGCCTTTTTCAATATTCCATCCTCCACCTCCCGCGACGACCTCGGGACCTCCCCAACGGAAGCGATCATGGGCGACGCGCGGACGGTAGCCGGTATTCTAGTCGCGAATGAGCCGCGCGCAAGGGTTTTTTCGGGGCGCGAAAACGTTACTTTACGATAACGAAACGAACATTGCCATAATTGTCATCATCTTAAAGCGGGCCAAGGCGCCGTATCTTCATCGGCCTCCTTCGGTTCGGGAGCCCCGACCTTATGTCGCCGCCTGTCGGCGTAAAATGCGGACAAGGCGAAATCGGCGGCCTTTATTGCGCCCAGGGCACTTTGGGGCGATACTTTGCCCAGGTCTGGGGAAGGGATGGAGCGACAGGTGGCCGAGCGAAGGCTTATCGGCATCGACGCAGGTTCGGCGTCTGCCTCCGTCGTGGCGATGGACGAGTCCGGTCGCATCCTCGCCTCGGCCTACGACTTTCACAAGGGTCGGATAGCCGAATGCCTCGAGACCCTCCTCGCCGACCTTTTGCCCGAAGGCCGCGCGGCAGCAATCAAGGGTCTTGCGCGCAGCTCCTCGGCCCCGCCCCTCGCGGGGCCCGAGGGGAAGGCCCTCGCGATTGACGGACGCGTGGCCGAGATCGAGGCTCTCCGGAAATTCCACCCCGAAACGAGGACCTTCCTCGTCGTCGGGGCCGAACGCTTCTCCCGCATCGCCTTCGACGCGAAGGGGCGCTACAGTCGACTGCGGGGCAATTCCTCCTGCGCGGCCGGTACCGGGTCCTTTCTCGACCAACAGGCGACCCGTCTCGGGCTCGCAGGGGGAAGCTCCGAGCTCGCCGCCCTGGCCCTCGAGAATCGGGGGGAACAGCCCTCCATCGCTTCGCGCTGCTCGGTCTTCGCGAAGACCGATCTCATCAACGCCCAGGCCGAGGGCTGGAGCGTCAACGCTATCTGCGAGGGTCTGTGCCACGGCCTCGCGAGGAACATAGCCGACACCCTCTTTCCCGGAGAGAGCCCCGAAGCGCCCATCTTCATGGCCGGTGGAGTGTCGCGCAACGCGGCGGTAGTTCGATACCTGTCTGACATCGCCGCTTCTCCCATCTCCACGGACGAATTCTCCCACCTCTACGGAGCGATCGGCGCCTGTCTCCGCTTCATCGCCGCCGACTCGTGGACGCAGACGGCCTTCGCCGTCGGCGAGATCCAGGTCGCGCAGGCGCCAGAGAGGGACTATGCCGCCGCGGCCCTGGAAGCCCCTGCCGACGGCTACCCCGATTTCGCCTCGCTCTCTCGCTTTCTCCATGTCGCCCGGAAGGGGGGCCCCTCCAACCCCGTGGAAGTGGACATCTACCTTGATCCGGCCACCGTCGCCGCCGGAGCCTCCGTCCTCCCGGCCCTCCTCGGCATCGACATCGGCTCGACGAGCACCAAGGCCGCGATCCTTACCGAGGATGGAAGGGTCGTCGCGGGCTTCTATACGAGAACCGCCGGAAGGCCCCTCGAAGCCACGCAGTCGATCTTCGAGGCGATAGAACGGGTCGGGGAGGAAGCCGGCCTCTCTTTCGAGGCCCTCCTCGCGGCTACGACGGGCTCCGGACGCAGGCTCGTGGCCGCCGTCATCGGAGCCGATCAGGCGATGGACGAAATCACGGCCCATGCCCGGGCTGCCGTCGAGCTCGATCCCGAGGTCGACACCATCATCGAGATCGGCGGCCAGGATTCCAAGTTCACCCTCCTCGAAGGCGGCATCGTCACCTTCAGCCAGATGAACGCGGTCTGCGCGGCGGGAACGGGCAGCTTCCTCGAGGAACAGGCCGGACGTCTCGGCGTCCCCCTCCTCGATTTTTCCGCGCGCGCCCTCGGCTCCCGGGCCCCCCTCACGAGCGATCGCTGCACGGTCTTCATGGAACGCGATCTCAACCATCTCCGGGGCCAGGGCTACACCATCGGAGAGCTCCTCGCCGCCTCCCTGTTCTCGGTCTGTGACAACTACCTGAGCAAGGTGGCCCGCGAAGGCTCGATAGGCCGGAGCGTCACCTTTCAAGGTGCCACCGCCAAGAACCGGGCCCTCGTCGCCGCCTTCGAAAGACGACTGGGGCGGAAAATCCGCGTTTCGAAATACTGCCATCTCACCGGTGCCATAGGCGCGGCCCTCCAATCGAGGGACGAGCTCCAGGCGTCGAGGGCCGGAGATGGGCGCGGAGCCCTGGCCCCTTCGGCCGCCTTCCGCGGCTTCGGCCTCCATCGCCTCGATCTCGCCTCGAGATCCGAACGCTGCGGTCTCTGCCCCAACGACTGCCGACTTCGCGTCGTCGAGGTAGGCGAGGAGGAGGTGGCCTTCGGCTTCCTCTGCGGCCGCGACTACGACACGAAGCGCTTCGTCCAAACGGAAAAGGGGAGGAATCTCCTGGGTGAGCGGTCGCTGGCCATCAGGGAGGTCTGGCGAAAGGCGCGCCAAGGGAGCTTCCCGAGACTCGGCCATCCGACCATCGGCATACCGACCTCTCTCTACCTCGGCGAGGACGCGCCCTTCTGGCGCTGCTTCTTCGAACTTCTGGGCTTCCCCACCCTCCTCGCCCCCGACGACGGCCCGACCCTCCGCGAGGGCAAGCGCCTCGCCGGAGCGGAGTTCTGCGTCCCGATGGCTATGTTCCACGGCCAGGCCCGGGCCCTCCTTGAGGCGGCCGATTTCGCCTTCCTCCCGATCTACCTTGAGGAGGAGCCGGACCATCCCCCCCTCGCCGATTCGCGCGAAGGCGCGCGGCGCTATTACTGCAATTACAGCCAATACGCCCCTATCGTGACGCGTTGCGCGGAATCGAAGGACCGTGGAAGGATACTGAGCCCCCTCCTTCGAGGCCGGCACGGCGACACGACGAGGGCCGTCGAGGAGATCAGGAAGTCCCTCAGGATCGCCCTGGCACCCTGGGGCATCAGGGCGCCCTCGGAGCGTTCCTGCCGATTGGCCTGGGACGCTTGCGTCGCGGCGAGGCTCGAGTCGCGAATCGCCGTCAAGAAGGTCTTCGCCGAACGCTCGGCGGGAAACGACATCGGGATCGTCCTCGTGGGCAGGCCCTACGCCGTCCTCTCGGCCGCGATGGGCGGCTCGATCGGCGAGATGATCGCGAAGCGAGGAGTGGAGCTCGCCTACGCCGACATGCTTCCCCGTGGCAACGACTCGGCAATCGATCCCCTTCTCGCCGCCTTCCATTGGCGTTATGCCTCGGAAGTCCTCGAAGCCGCCGAATACTGCTCCCACGATCGCCGCTTCTATCCGATCTTCATAACTACCTTCAAATGCTCTCCCGACTCCTTCGCCCTCGAATGGTTCAGGCGCATCCTGGACCGCGCGGGCAAACCTTATCTCGTCCTTCAGATCGACGAGCACGATTCGGGCGTGGGTTACGAGACGCGCATCGAGGCGGCCCTTCGATCCTTCCGCAACCATTTCAGGCGCGCGGAGAGGGAACGAGCCGCCGCCGAGGCGGCCAGCTTAGCGGGCGTCGCCGATGCCGGGGGAAGCCTCGCCGGCAAGGCCGCCCACGGCGACCGAGAAGGCCTCGTGCCCACGCTCGAGAAGGACCTCCGCGGCAAGATCCTGCTCTTCCCCGACTGGGATCCCCTGGTCTGCCCCCTCCTCGCCGCAAATCTGCGAAGCGTCGGCGTCGACGCGCGCCTCATCGGCGAAAGCCCCGCCTCGATCCGCCGGGCCATGAGCGGCAATTCGGGCCAGTGCATCCCGATCAGCATCATCGCGGGCGAATGCATGGAAGAGGTGGAACGCGGGGGGCTGGACCCCGCAAAGGTGGTGTTGTGGATAGGCGCGGGCATGTGGCCCTGCAACCTCCCCATGTACCCCCACTTCATCAAGACCCTCTTCGAAGGCCGTGGCGGGGGCATGGAAAACATCGGGGTCTTTTCCGGCGACATAACCTTCCTCTATCTTGGACCGAAAGCGATGGTAGGGGCCTATCACGCCTTCCTGGCCGGGGGCACGCTGAGGCGTCTCGCCTGCAGGACCCGTCCCTACGAGATCGAAGCCGGGGCCACGGCGCTCCTCGTCGACCGCGCCATGGCGATACTCTTGGAGGCCTTCGCCACGGGCCGGCCGAAGGACGCCGCCTATCGCGAGGCCTTCGCTCCCTTCGGCGAGCTGCCCACGAAACCGAGGACCAGGCCCAAGGTCGCCATCTTCGGCGACCTCTATTCCCGCGACAACGACGTGCTCAACCAGGGTCTCGAGAAGGCCATCGAGGCTGCGGGGGGCGAGGTGATAACGACGCCCTACATCGACTACATCAAGGCGAGCCTCGATGCCTATTTCAGGCGCCTTCTCATCGACCGCTCATGGGGAGAATGGGCAAAAATGAAGGCTGCCGTCGCCGTCCTCGCCGCCATCGAGAAGTCGCTGTCCCTCGCCGACCACGCCACCTTCGGCAGTCTCCCGCGCTGGAGCAACCCCGGCTACCTCGAAAAGATCGAACGCCTCGGCCTCCGGGGGGAATTCGAGGGGGAGTGCTTCGACAACGCGATAAAGGTCTTCCGCATCCTCGACGAGCATCCGGACACGGCCTTCTTCGTCCAGGCCAATCCGGCCTTCTGCTGTCCCTCGATCGTGACCGAGGCGATGGCGAGGGAGATTGAAATCGCGACAGGCGTCCCGATCGTCACGATTACCTACGACGGGACAGGAGCGCCGAAGAACGACGCCATAATCCCCTATCTGGCATTCGGTCGGGATGGCGAGGCCCGGCGAGGGCCGGCCTCGTGCGTGGCTTCGTCATGAGACGGCGCCTTCCCCGAGGGAATCGCGGGTGAACGCGGGCACTCCCTCCTCCGCCAGCCCCGACGCCGGCCTGATCCTCGCATGTATGAAGAGGTGGTCGGAGGGCAAAAGGGCGCGTTGCTCGCGGTTGATGGGTATCTCCCCCTCGAGCACTCCGGCATCGATGACCTCGATGTCGCCCGTGCAAAAAATATAGTCCAATTGCGTGAAGTTCGGCTCGCGGCCGAAATAGTAGTGCGTGCGACGCGCGTCCGGAGGGATCCCCACGGTCTCGAGGACGTCGGCGAAGGGGAGTTCGAGGAAGGGCCCGTACTCGAACTGATGCTCCCCGCGGATCAGGATGCCGTTGAAGTCGCCGAGGACGACACAATTGTGCCGACGCACCAGGGAGGTCAGGCGCTCGACCTCGGCGATCCGCTGTTCGAGGCCCCTGTCGTCCCCGTATTGGGATTTGAGGTGAACGGCGAAGACCTCGAGGTCGCCGCCCTCCGGCCCGAGTTCGAGGTGGAGGAGGTTCCTCGAAAAGGCGCCGGGAAGGTTTGTAGCCCGGGCTCCGGGGAATCTCCCCTTCTTGACGAGGGCGCCGACGTAGATGCCGCGCCTCGAGTTCTCCTCGTGGAGGAAGCAGTCGTAGGCGCCGCCGAGATAAAGGCGATTGAAGTTGTCGAGGGTCTCGAGACCCCCAACCTCGACCAGACAGACGAGGTCCAAGTCCTCCTCGAGTATGGTCCCGGCGATCGCCGCGATCTTGCCCCGATCCTTGTTGGGATTGTAGATCGAGGAGTTCATCGCCCGATACTCGGACTGCCCGAGGGCTTCCAAAGCCCCCAATTCGTCGCGCCAGGGACCCTCATCCAGGAGGAGATAAAAATTCTCGGCGTTGAAGGCCGCGATGTGAAGGGTTTCGTGCACGGTGGGGACTGTAGCCGTCCGTGCCCCTTTCGGGAAGGGGGCGGAGCCAGGGCGCCCCGGGCTCGGGATGGCTTCCTGAACGAGGGCGAGACCAGAATCGCGGGCAATTGCGGCCGCCGGCCCGTACCAATCCAGGCCTATTCCAGGCTACACTCGCGCCATGAGCGACAATCGATTCCTCGCCGAAGCGCCAGCCCCCGATCCGAAGTCCATTGCCGCCGCGCTCGGCGATGCCTCCAGCTGGTATGAGGGCATCCTCGAGGCCGCGACGGGCTTCGAGCGCGACTGGAAGCATTATGGCAAGAAATACGGCTGGAAATTGAAGATCCATGACGGGGCCAAGGCCCTGCTCGAACTCACGATAGGCGCCCGCAGTCTCCGTCTCGGTCTGGCCGTCCGCGAGCGGGAGCTCGGGAGTCTGCGCGAGGACCCCCTCGCCGCCCCCCTCGTCGCGACCTTCCTGGACGGGAATGAGGCGAAGGGAGGCTGGGGAATCCGCATCGAGGTCGAGAACGAGGCCCGCTATGCGCAGGCCCTCGTCCTCATCCGGGCCCTCGCCGCCATCCGAAAGGCCGGCTAAGCTTCGGCCGAAGGCAGCTTCCTGCCGATGCGCCTCTCGATCAGGCGAAGCTTTTCCTCGTCCTCCGGGCCGACGAGGGAGATGGCGAGGCCGGGGGCGCCGGCACGGCCCGTCCTGCCGATGCGGTGGACGTAATCGAGGGGCTGGCGCGGTAATTCATAGTTGATCACGCAGGGGAGACCCGTGATGTCGAGGCCTCGCGAGGCGAGATCGCTCGCCACGAGGATCCTCAGCCTCCCCCGTCTGAAAGCCTCGAGCGAGGCGACGCGGGCGGCCTGGCTGAGGCCGCCGTGAAACGCCGCCGCCGCGTATCCGTTGTTGAGCAGCTTCCGCGTCACGTTGTCTACCCTCCTCGTCGAGGAGGCGAAAACGAGGATCCTGTCGAAGTCCGGATGCCCGTCGATGAGGCGTCTGAGAAAGGGTCCCTTCTCTCCCTCCGCCACCCGATGAAGGATCTCGACGATGCCTCCGTCATTGCGCGACTCCTCGCCAGGGGCAGGGCCTTGGGCGAAGCCCGTTCCCGCCCCAACTTCGGACGGGAGGCCTTGAAGACGCGGCTGGGGCGGCGTGGAGAGGGCCGCCTGCACGACGATATTTTCCCCGTTGCGGAGGGCGGCCCGGTTGATGGCTTCGATTTCGCCCTCGAGGGTCGCGGAAAAAAGAAGGGTCTGGCGATCGGAGGGAAGCAGGGCGAGTATCGCGTCGAGTTCCTCGCGAAAGCCCAGGCCGAGCATCCGATCCGCCTCGTCGAGGACGAGGTAGCGCAGGGCCTCGAGGCGGGCCGCCTTTCTCGAGGCGAGATCGATAAGCCTGCCCGGCGTCGCCACGAGAACATCGGCGCCTCCGCGGAGGGAGAGCATGTCCGGGTTGATCGACCCTCCTCCGTGGACGGCGCGGACGACCAGATTTCGGGCCGAGCCTCGAGACAGGGCATGGAAGACCGTGGCGACCTGGAGAGCCAGTTCGCGGGTGGGGACGAGGACGAGGGACAGGATCGGTCCGGCGCCCCGGCCCGCTCCCCGACCCAAGCCGCCTTCCTTGCCTCGCGATGGTCCCCGTCCCAGAAGCTCTACGAGGGGAGCCGCGAAGGCGAGGGTCTTGCCCGAACCGGTCGGGGCGCAGACCGAGAGGTCTCGCCCCTCGAGGACGCGGGGGATGACCGCGGTCTGCACGGGAAAGGCTTCGAGACAGCCCATCTTCTCAAGGCTCTTGAGGAGTTCGACGGACAGGGAATAATCGGAAAAGGGCACAGGTCCTTCCTTGGGCGCTCCGGCCAGATCGACCCGAAACGATGGTATGCGTGAGGCCTGTCGCCCAATCTACCGACTACGGAAGGAGACGAAAAGGGGATGGCGGCCTGGCCGGGGAGAAGCAAAGCATCCGGCCTGCAACCCTTCGCGCCCGTCCGCGTCTACTTTAGGCGCCGGCATGGCATTGCGGGGGGTCTTCGATGGAACAATCGGCAATCGGAAAGATATGGAACTGCCTCGTCTCGGGAGACTCGATCTCCCGGGGCGTGGTCTTCGACGAAGACAAGGGCAAATACTCGATCCTGGAATCCAACTATGTCACCCTCGTCCAGCAAAGGACCAGGAATATCGTGCGGAATGTCTCGAGGTTCGGCAACACCCTCCTCCGCGGCAGGGGCAGGCTATCGCGGGAGATCGCGGAGGAACGACCCGACATCGTCCTGATCGAATACGGCGGCAACGACTGCGATTTCGATTGGAACGAGATCGCCGCCCATCCCGAACTCGCCCATGAGCCGAAGACGGAGCTCGGCGTCTTCGAGGGAGCGCTGACCGAGACGGTCGAAGGGCTCAAGGACAAGGACATTGTCCCCGTCCTCATGACCCTCCCCCCCCTCGACGCCGACAAATTCATCAAATGGGTGAGCCGCGAGGACGCCGGTGCCGAGGGCAGCATCCTCCGCTGGCTCGGAAGCGTGACCAGGATCTATTGGTGGCAGGAACGCTACAGCGCCTCCATCGCGAAGGTCGCCGCGAAGACGAGGACGAGATCCATCGACGTCCGAGGGGCCTTCCTCTCGCAGGCCGATTTCCCCAACCTGATTTGTCGGGACGGCATCCACCCTAACGCGGCCGGGCACCGGGTCATCGCGGAGGCCATCCTCGACTACATCGCGGGCGACTCCCCCTTCATGCTCGCCTAGGATCGGACCACCGCGCCAGGCGCTCGATCAACTGGCGTGTCCTCCGGTAGAAGCGGCCCACCGAGGCGATCTCGACGGCCTCGTCCGGAGAGTGGGGGAATCGGATGGTCGGACCAATTGAGATCATGTCCCATTCGGAAAAGGCCGGGCGGAAGAGATTGCATTCGAGGCCGCCGTGGGTCGCCCGCACCGAAACCTCGTGGCCGAGGGACTCGTCCCAGACCTCCCTGGCCAGGGCTAGAAGGTGACTCGACAGATCAGGCGGCCAGGCCGAACGGGGCGCCTCGAAGATAACCTCGGCGCCGCCGGCTTCCAGGGAGGCGCGGATCGAGGCCAATAACCCCGCCTTCTCGTCGTCGAAGGCTCCCCTGACCAGGGACCTTCCGGAAATCAGGAGCTTGGCCCCTTCCACGCCATTTGCCGCCTCCAGCCTTGTACCGAGGGCACCGAGGTTGCTCGAGAGGCGGGCGACATCGGGCACGCCCTCGAGCATGGTCCGAAGACCATCGGGCATGATCGAGAGGGCATGAAGGATACGGATCGATGATTGAGTATCCAGGGCCGCCCTGGGTGGGGTCGCCTCGTCGAGTTGGACCCTGAGACCAGGATCGGCGGCATGGAAATCGGCGGCGGCCCGGGCGACCCGCGCCTCGATGCGGGAGCGGAGGCCGGCCAGTTCGTCCGCCGCCACGCCTATGAGGGCGCTGGCTTCGCGAGGGATGGCGTTGGGCAAGGATCCCCCGCTTATCGAGGCGAGGCGCAGCCCACTGCCCGCCTCGGCGGCGAGAAGCCCCAGAAGGAGCCTGATGGCGTTGGCCCTTCCGAGCTGGATCTCGCCGCCGGAATGGCCGCCCCGGAGCCCCGAGACCTCTATCGAAAGCCAGACAAGACCAGCAGAAACCGGAAGGGCCGTCTCGGAAAAAGAGAAGGTGAGCCTCTGTCCCCCGGCGCTTCCCACGCAGAGTTCCTCCTCCCTCTCGCTATCGAGGTTGAGGAGGAAGCGGCCGGAAAGGCTGCCGCGCTCGAGGCCTTCGGCCCCCGTCATGCCATCCTCCTCGTTGACCGTGAGAAGGAGCTCCAGCGGGCCGTGGTCGAGGTCGCGGTCCCCGAGAAGACAGATACCCGCAGCGAGGCCTATCCCGTTGTCCGCGCCGAGGGTCGTCCCCCTGGCCTTGAGCCAGGCCGGGTCTTCGGGGTCGAGGCGGGGACGGATCGGGTCCTTCGCGAAGTCATGCTCGAGCCCGACGGCCTTCTGCGGCACCATGTCGAGATGGGCCTGGAGGATGACGCCGGGTGCGGCCTCTCTGCCGGGCCTGGCCGCTTTGCGGATGATCACGTTTCCGATCGCGTCGCGCCGGGCGCTCAAGCCAAGCCTCCGGGCCCTCTCCAGGGCCCAGAGAGCGAGGGCTTCCTCCCCGTGCGAGGGATGGGGAATTTCGCAGATCTCCAGAAAGGCTTCCCAGAGTTCGCGCTCTTCTAATTCACTCGGGTCGAATGCATGAGACATGGCTGCTCCATGGGGAGAATTGACCCGCCCCGACCGTGGTCGGGGCGAGTTCCGACCACGGTCGGGGTGGGTCGAGGGAAACTTTCAGTCCTTGGGCGCCGAAGCCGATCCCGTCGCCTCGCCCCGCCTGACTCCCAGCATGAAGAGGAGGGCGATGAGCATGCAGAAGGGCGCTATCAGCATAATATTGTTGTAATTGTTATTTGTAATCTGGATGATCCAGCCGTTCAGGTTGGGACCGGCGATATTTGAGAGGGTCGAAAAAAGATAGTAGAGGCCGGTGAAGGTGCCGATCTTCTCGGCCTCGGTGAGGTCGACGATCATCGGCAGCGAATTGATGTTGATGCATGACCAGCCGAAGCCGGCCACCATGAGGAGGGCCCCGGCGATGGTCAGCATGCGGGGGCCTCCGGGGGCGAGGGGGATGCCGATGAGGGGAAGGCCCGTGAGGGGCGAAAGGAGGGTGGCTACCGGGAGGATGTACATGGAAAAGAGGATGATGGCCATCGTGACGAGGCCAATCGAGATCGTGGTCTTCCGCCCGATGCGGCTGGCGAGGAGGCCCGAGGGGATGGCGAAGAGGACGAACAGGAGGGGCATGCCCGAGAGGAGGGTCGCGCCGTCGCCGGCGGAGATGCCGAGTCGCTTTACCGCCCAGAGGGTGAAGAAGGCGTCGACAGCGGCGTAGCCGATGAACCAGAAGAAGATCGCCATGAAGATCCTGGCCCCGCTCCTCTCCCTCGCCGCGAATACCTCGCGGAGGCTCTCCAGCATGCGGGCGGGCCGCTCGGAAACGGCGATCCCGCTTTCCTGCGCGGAGACGGCGGCGGGAGCGGCGGCGGGCAGCCCGCGCGGGCCGGAAATCGAAGGCTCGCGAATGAAGACGAGGACGAGGGCTGCCGAGATGAGGACGAGGGCCGAGCCGAGCCAAAAGGGGAAGTTCGGGCTGAGCTTGTAGAGGGCGCCCCCGGTCTGGAGGGCGACGATCATGCCGACGCCGCCCATGAAATTGATGATGCCGTTCGCCTGGGATCGCTTGTCGGAAGGCGTCAGGTCGGGCATCAGGGCGATGACCGGCGTGCGCCAGAGGGCCATCGTGAGGATCATGGAACTCGTGCAGGCCACAAAGAGGGGAAGGATGGATTGCATCGGGATGAGACCGAAGGCGAGGGCCGATATCGGGGCGCCGACGAGGATGAAGGGCATCCGCCTGCCCAGACGGGTTCGCAGCCGGTCCGACCAGGCGCCGACGGGGGGCTGGATGAAGAGGGCCGCGATATTGTCGAGGGTCATGAAAAAGCCGATCAGGGCGGGGGAGAGGTGGAAGCGCTCCGAGAGGAAGATCGGCACGAAGGCGTTGTAGACGCCCCAGAGGATCGAGACCCCGAAGAAGCCGAAGCCGAGAAGGAAGATCCTGCCGTAGCGAAAGTCGTTCATGCCGATAGCTCCTCTCAACTAGTTTATATCTTCCGGCGCCAGATCCCGGCCGAGGCTCGCGGTCCTGGCCCGCTCGGGATTAGCCCGCGCTGGTCTCGCTTCCTGTAAGCTCGAGACCGATATCGGGTCTGTCGGTGATGATGGCATGGACCCCCGCGGCGATGAGCCTCGCCATCTGCCCTGGATCGTTGACCGTCCAGACGTAGACGGGGTAGCCGCGCCGACGCATCCTGGCTAGGAAGCCGAAGCGGAGGAGGAGGTAATGGGGGGCCACGAAATCGGCGCCGCTCCGTCTCAGCCTGAATCCTGGGAAGAGCTCGACCACTCGTCCCAGGATGCCCGCCCTCGGTCTTTCGACCCCCAGGAGCAAGCCGGTCTCTATGTGCGGATCCAGTCTTTTGATGGTGGAGATCGTCTTGTCGATGAAGGATGTCACGACGAAGCCCTCGGGCTCGAGAAAGGCCCTCGTCATGTCGACGAGTTCCTTCTCATAGCCGGATTCCTTCAGTTCGATGTCGAGGAAGATCCTTCCCCTGGCCAGCTCGAATATCTCCTCGACCATCGGAACGGCGAAGCCGCGTTCCCCGGCGATGGCTTGGAGTTCCTCGAAACTCAGTTCGGCTATCCTCTTGCCCGCGACGGAGTCGTCATGGAAGGAGACAAGTATTCCGTCGGCGCATCGGCGAACGTCGAACTCCATGGCGTCAGCGCCAAGTTCGATGGCCTTTTCGAAGGCCGGGAGGGTGTTCTCGAACTCGACGAGGGCAGAGGCCCCCCGATGCGCGACGATCGCGCCTTTTCGCAGCCTCATTCGGACCTCGCGATGCCCGGACCGCGCAGCGGAGTCCCTCCGTCTTCGATCATGGCTCCCCTATCGCCCGGCCTGCGGCGCGATTCCGCCCCCTGGCCGGATTTTCGTCGTTCGCCACAGTACCGTGACCCAAGCCAAAAGCCAAGAGCGTTTCGTCCATCGGGGCTGGCGAAAGGGATCAAGAGGGACTAGCCTTTGCGAAGGTCGGAATACCGGGCGAGGGGTACAAATGGCCGGAGGCGATATCCTCGAGGCGAGGGCTCTCGTCAAACGCTACGGCGGGGTCGCCGCAGTCGATGGTCTCTCTTTCACCGTTCGCAAAGGCGAGGTCTTCGCCCTCCTCGGGCCGAACGGCGCGGGAAAGACGACGACGATAAAGATGCTCTGCGGGCTCCTCGAGCCGAGCTCGGGAAGCATCTCTATCGCCGCGGGTTGCGCCGAAGGCGCGGCCGCGGGCAAGGGCGCGACAGCGGGCAATGGCGCGAGGCGAGCTTCCATCGGCCTCTGTCCCCAGGACATCGTCGTCTGGGACAATCTGAGCTGTCTCGAGCAACTGCTGTTCATGGCCGAGATGTACGACGTAAGAAAGGGGCCCGCGAAGGCCCGCGCCCTATCCCTCCTCCACACCATGGGCCTCACCGAAAAGAAGGACAGCCTCGCCAAGACCCTTTCGGGGGGAATGAAAAGGAGGCTGAACATCATCCTTGCCCTCGTGCACGATCCGGCCATCGTCGTGCTGGACGAGCCCCAGGCCGGCCTGGATCCGCAGAGCCGCGTCCTCGTGCGCGACTACATCCGCTCGCTCAAGGATGAGCGCACCGTGATCTTGACGACCCACGACATGGAGGAGGCGGACAAGTTGGCCGATCGCGTGGCCATCATCGACCGCGGCCGCCTCCTCGTCCTCGACACACCAGCAAGACTCAAGGAATCGGGGGGCGGGACCGAAATCATAGAACTCGAAGCGGGCGAGGCCGATCGAGGAGCCCTCGCCGCGATGGCTGAGGCTCTTTCGGGGGAGGGTTTCGAGCTGTCCCTGGCGCAGGGAGAATTGCGCCTCGCCGCCCCCGATGTGTTATCGGCCGTCGCGGCCCTGTCGAAGGCCGCGGCCGGCGCCGGTGTAGTCATCGGAGAGCTGCGTATCCGCCGAAGGAGTCTCGAGGACGTCTTCATGGCCCTGACCGGCAGGGGCTTGCGCGAATGAGATTCTTCGCCGTGTTCGTGAAATTCCTCCGAGAAAGCATCCGAGACTGGGCTATGCTCGCCTTGGCCCTCGGTTTCGCCCCCTTCTTCGTCCTCCTCTTTCACGTAGCCTATCAGGCGCAGCCGACCGCGATGAACCTGGCTGTCGTCGACGAGGAGGCTCCGGGCGGCGGCCCGGGCTTCGGCAAGGATCTCGTCGGAGCCCTGCGCGCCTTTCGCCTCGAGGACGCGAGCCTGCGCGTAAAAGTCGAGGTACTCGGAGACCGGAGGGCCGCCATCGAGAAATTGCGCGAGGGGACAGCCGATCTGGTCCTCGTCGCCCCCGAGGGTTTTTCGGCGGCGATCATGGAAGGACGCGCGCCGAGGCTCGTGCTCCTCGGCGACATGGCTTCGGCGAAGTACGCCATCCTCGTCGCCTACGCCTATTCCGCCGCCGAGTCCCTCGTCGGCAGGCTCGAGGGTCGCGCGGGGCTCATCGATCTCCGGGAGATCTCCGTCCGCCCCGAGGCGAAGATGAAACCCTTCGACGCGATAATACCAAGTCTTATAATAATTTCCCTCATGACCGTCCTCTTCACCGCGGCGGCCCTCTTCGTCCGAGAAGCCGAGAAGGGCACCATCCTGAGGCTGCGCCTTTCCAGACTCACGGCCTTGGAATACCTCGGCGCGGCCGCCCTCTCGCAACTCCTCGTCAGCGTCTCCTGCGTCTTCCTCACCCTCCTCACGGCGATGGCCCTGGGCTACCGCCTCGAGTCACCGCTTCCGGGAATACTCCTCGCCAGTTCCCTTGCCGGCTTCTCCGTGATCGCCTTCGGGCTTCTCACGGCGGGATTCTGCGCCTCGGTCAAGGACGTGATGATCGTCGGCAACTTCCCCTACCTATTCATGCTCCTTTTCTCGGGTGTCATCCCCATTCCCTCGCCCATCCTCTTCACCCTCGCCGGGAGGCCTATTGGCCTGAGCAGCCTCTTTCCCATGTCCTTCGGGGTAAAGGCCCTCGAGGGCATGATGAACTACGGCCGGCGACCCGCGGAACTCGGCTTCGAACTCGGCGCGATGGCCCTGCTCTCGGTTTTTTGGTTCGCCCTCGGCCT
Source organism: Rectinemataceae bacterium (assembly GCA_035531315.1). Lineage (GTDB taxonomy): Bacteria > Spirochaetota > Spirochaetia > Treponematales > Rectinemataceae > CAIJMU01. The sequence continues at coordinate 2,084 of DATKTD010000199.1, read as the reverse complement.
CGTCCTATACGGCAGGCGGCACCTTGGATCGAGAAGTGGTTAGGAAGCGCGGCGGGGAGGGTAAAAATGGCACTTTCTGAGCAAATTTTTCCCACCTCGCCCCATTTCCAAATATGCAAGCTTGCCAACTGCGGCAAAAGTATGGCTTTTCCTGGAATTCAATCCGTGCTTTTAGTTGGCACGGAAATTGCTTGTAGATCTTCGCACCCTAGGTCTGAATGGAGGTTCTATGCATTTCCGTACCCTCGTCCTGTCCCTTCTCTCCCTTTCATCCTTTGCCCTCTTCGCCCAAACGGCCAAGCTCGACCAGGCAATGGTTGCCCTCGATCGCGCCTACATCCCCGCCCTCGGGCTCTCGGGTCAGCCAAGCGAACTCGCGAGGGCCACAATCGCCCTGGCCGCCTTCGAAAAAGCCTGGACCGGCTTTCGCGACGGGCCTGCCGCCGAGCCGGGATTCGACAGCCGGTGGAAAGAGGATCTCGCGATCATCGACGGGGACCTGGCCGAGGCCAAAAAGGCCCTCCTGGTCGAAGGGAAGGGTCCCGAGGCTCATGAGGCCCTCGAGGGCGTCCGCATGACCCTTCTCGCGGCCCGGCAGCGCCAGTCCATCCCCTACTTCCTCGATTACGTGACCCTCTATCATAATTCGATGGAAGACATCCTGAACGGAAAGCCGGTCAAGCCCCTCAAGGATTGGAGCGATTCGGAAAGGCTGGCCTTCGCCGCCGACCTCGACATCGGCATCGCTCGCTGGAACATGGTCAGGGCGAAAGAAGGACTCCTTCCCGAGATGGACCTTTCCGAAAAGGCCCGCGCGACCTATGCTTCCCAATGGCAGACGATCGGCGTCCTCATGTCGGACATCAAGGCCGCCCTGGCCTCGGGCGACGAGAAGGCGCTCGTCGCGAAACTGGTCCAGCTCAAGCCGAATTTCACCAAGACCTTCTTCCTCTTCGGCGACTTCCCCCAATGATTCCAACTACCTACCAATTGTAAGGAGTAGACGATGGCCAAGGCCAAGATGGCTCCAATTCAGATCTTCCGGCGCGTCACCCTCGGGGTGATCCTCGTCGGCCTCACCGTCCTCACGGTTCTGCACCAGCGCATGCAGGGAATCCCGACAATCGATTCCCTCGATCCCTTCGGCGGCCTCGAAACCCTCCTCAAATTCGCGGCCGGAGGGGAGACGATCAAAAAGATCGAGCCGGGCACGATCGTCCTTTTCGGGGGAATCGTCGCCCTCGGCATCGTATTGTCCCGCTTCTTCTGCGGCTGGTTCTGCGCCTTCGGCGCCCTCCAGGGCATTTTCGGCTGGTTCGGACGGAAGCTCTTCAAAAGGCGTCCGACGCTGCCTCCGAAGCTCGATCGCTGGCTCCGTCTCGTCAAGTATCCCCTCCTCGTCGCCATCATCTATTTCACCTGGAAGACGGGCGAGCTCGTCATCAGGCCCTACGATCCCCTCGCGGCCTACGGACACCTCTCCGCCGGCCTCGCCGCCGTGTGGGCCGAGTTCGCCGTCGGATTCGTCCTCCTCGTCGCGAGCCTGGCGCTTTCCGTCGTCTACGAACGGGCCTTCTGCAAATACCTCTGTCCCCTGGGGGCGGTGAACGCACTGCTCGGGCGGGTCCCGCTCTTCCGCATCAAGCGCGTGAAGACGACTTGCATCTCCTGCGCCAAATGCGACAGGACCTGCCCGATGAACGTCGACGTGTCGAAACCCGACGCGGTGGACAGCCCGGAATGCATCGGCTGTATGGAATGCGTCACCGCCTGCCCCACCAAGAAGAATTCCCTCCAGCCGAGTCTCGGCGGCAAGGCTGCCACCCTCGGCCTCGTGGTGGCCCTCGGCTTCGTCATCTACGGCGGGGCAGCTATCGCCGGCCAGTTCGTCGGCTACGCGCCCAAGTCACTTGGCGAGCTCGCGGCGACGGGAGCCCTCAAGGTGGCCGACATCAAGGGTTCTTCCACCTGGGAATCGGTGGCCGAATCCTTCGGCATCGAGCTCGAACGACTTTATAGGGAAACCAAGGTGGACATGGCGAAGGTGCCCCGGAGCACGATGCTCAAGGACAGCGCCAAACTCG
>DATKTD010000198.1:0-14790 GCA_035531315.1 Rectinemataceae bacterium | reverse complement strand
GGTCGTCGTTCACCATCATCGCCGGCCCTCGGTCGCACATGCCCATGCAGTTCGCCCAGTCGAGGGTGTAGAGACCGTCGGCCGTGGTGCCGCCCATCGTGATGCCGAGCTCCGCCTCCAAGGCGCGGAGGATCCGCCCCTTGTCGCCGCCGCTCCTCGTGACCAGATTTTCGGGGTCGGCGAGGGCGCAGGAGATGCTCCGGCAGATGCGGATGACATAGCGCCCCCGCTTTTCCATATCGAGGAAGTGGTAGAAGGAAGCGACCGAAAAAACCTCGGTCTGCGAAAGGCCGAAACGCCTTGCCACCTCGTTGACGATCTCGGAGCCGACCCAGCCGTACTCCTTCTGCAAGTTTTGAAGAATTGGCAACATCGCGTCGCGACCCTCTCCGTACTCGCCGGCGAGGGTCTCGATCTTGTTGAGCAATGACTCGCGGATCATGTATGTGACCTCCCTTGCATGATCTGTATAGCTCTCTTTTTATCTATATATATTTTCGCACGATTCGCAAAAGAAAGCAATCTCTAGGCGCTTTTTTTATTGATACATTTTATACGTATTGAAAGCGGGGGCTGCCTTTTCGCCGCCGAAATGGCATAGTATCCGCCATTAGGAGGCAGGATGCGCATCTGCGTTCTCCATGTTCCGGCCGGAAGTAGCGGCTCCCTCGAGGCCGCGGCCAAGGCGATGGCCCGGGCTTTGCAAACCAAGGGTCATGAGGTCGATCTCGTCTCGGGAGCGAAGGGCGAGACGCCCCGCTTCGCCTCGGCCGATTACCTGATCGTCGCGACGGAGCCGCTCGGTTTCGCCGGCAAGCTGCCCCCAAGGCTCGGTGAGATCCTCGGCCAGAGCCCCGGGGCCTCGGGCAAGCGTTCCATGGCCCTGGTGCTCAAACGGGGACCCTTCCGTAATAAAACTATCACAAGACTTATGAAAGCCATGGAGGCGGAAGGCATGACGGTCAACGACGAGGCCGTGGTGTCCAACGCCCGTGAGGCGGCGGCGGCGGCCGCAGACGCTCCCGTGGAGAGGATCGGAAGGGGCTGAGGCGGAGAGGGGGGCCGGGCGAACGGCCCGTGCCGGAACATACCGACATCAAGATCGAGCATGTGGCTCAGGCCACCGATCTGAGGGCCGCCTCCAGGGCCGTCCTCAGCTCGCTGTGGATGAATCGATAGCCCTCTTCGAGGAGTCGCTTGGGATTGGCCCTGACACCTTCGAGGAGGGTGTCGGCCATCTCGCCCAGGGCGAGACGGAGGACGAGGGCGGGAATGGGAAGCCAGGAAGGTCGGCCCAGGACCTTGCCGAGGGTCGACGATAGCTCGGCGTTCCTCACGGAGCCGGGAGAGACGAGATTGTAGCTGCCCGAGCTGTTATCGTGGTCGACGAGAAAGTGGAGGGACCCGACCAGGTCCTCGATGGAGATCCAGGGGAACCACTGGCCTCCGCCGCCGACAGGGCCGCCGATATAGAGACGATGCTGAAGCACCAAGGGGGCGAGGACGGGGCTGCCGGAGCCGATGACGGGAGCGATGCGGAGGATGAGGCGCCGGAGTCCGAGGGCCTCGACCGCCGCGGTAGAGGGCTCCCAATCATGCGAAACGAGGCGAGAGAGAAAACTTTCGCCGTGAATGGCCTCCTCGGTGGCCAGGGCCTCTCCGGAGGCGTAGTAGTCTATGCCCGATGCCTGAACGAAGACCGAGGGCCTGCGCGTGATCGCAGAAATGCCGGCCACGAGGGCCCGCCCGGCATCGACCCGGCTCGAGGCGAGGAGGCGCTTGCGTTCTCCGGACCAGCGATAACGCAGGCTCGACCCCGCCACCCGCTCACCCGCGAGATTGACGACGATGTCGGCTCCCTCGAGGGAGGAGACCCAGTCTTTCACCGTCCTTCCATCCCAGGCGACCCGATGGAGGCCCGGCGGGTCGCCTGGGCGCGCTTCGGCCCTTCCTCGTGTCAGCACGATGAGTTCGGCTCCCCGGGCGGACCAGCTACCGGCCAGCTTCTCGCCGAGATAGCCGCTCCCACCCGCTATGACCACTTTCATGGATCGAAATCCTCCGCGGCCCCGAAGCTAGCATCGAGGAGGAGCCGCGCGTCCTCGGGCAGGAAAGCCAAATCGACGGTACCGGAGAAGGACCTTGCCTCGCGGAAGCGCGAGAGAAACTCGAGCCGCGACAGACTGATGGCCCCTAGACCCGCCTTGTAGTCGAGGGGCATCCCGAGGTCCCAGAGCCTGACGCCGGCTCGATCCAGGGCTCGAGCGGTCGCGACGAGCTGCGCCGTCCCGGCCCCGTCCTCGGATCGGAAGCCCGACCAGCTCGTGTAGCAGGACCCGACAAGGGCGCCGAATTCGCCGGCGACCAAACGCTCCCCCCGCCATAGCTCGAAGGAGAGGAGGCCGAAGCCATGCTCGATGTTCCGCGCGCCGAGCTTCCGGAAAAGCTCGACGAGGGGGGGGCGGAGCCACCCATCGCCATGGGTGGCTAGGCAGGCCGACAGGACCTCGTCGAAGGCGCGGCGCGCCGTGAGGACGAGCCCCCTCGAGGCACGGCGGGCCGTGGCTGTCACATGGACGAGGCGGGGATCGAGGCAGGATCGGACAAGGTGAAGCTTGGGGAGGAGGAGCTCGCAGCCCTCGTCAAGGGCGGTCGCCATCGGGATGAAGCCCTCGCGCACCAGGGCGGCGACGAAGTCGGGATCGAAGGATTCGGAGGCGCAGAACTCGAGGGGGAAGCCTCTCTCGAAGGCGGAAACGAGGTCGGCGGGATCGACATCCCCGCTGACGAGTGGAATTGCTGGTTCCGCCGATGACATGGACACATGATAGGTCACTTGCCCGTGGCAGGCAACGCGCCTATCCTCGTCCCGGAGGCAATTATGATCACCCTCGTCGTCAACATCCGAGTCCGCCCCGACTCGATCGCGTCATGGAGGGAGGCCACCCTCGACAACGTCCGCGCCAGCCGGAAGGAGGCGGGAATTCTATCCTTCGACCTCCTCGCGGATCGCGACGACCCGACACGTTTCGCCCTCGTGGAGCGTTACAAGGACGATGAGGCTATGGCCGCCCACAAGGCCACCGCCCATTTCGCCCGATGGGTCGAAAGAGCCGAGGCCCTGCAGGCCGAGCCGCGGACGAGGGCCTTCTTCCTGTCCGTAGAGAATTGAGGGGTCCCATGGAGTTCGAGTTCGCGTGCCCCGATCGCATAATTTTCGGACCGGGCAAGGTCGCGATGGCCGGCGAACTCGCCGCGAAGCTGGGCAAGCGCTGCCTCGTCGTAAGGGGGCGCGAAGCCTCGCGTGCCACCCCCCTTCTCGAAAGCCTCGAAGGCTCGGGCCTCGACCTTCTCTGTCTGACCGCCCCTCCCGAACCAGGCATCGAGGAGCTTCGAGAGGCCCTCGACCTGGCCCGTGGCTTCGGTCCCGACCTGCTGATCGGCTTCGGCGGCGGTTCGGCCGTCGACATGGCCAAGGCCCTGGCCGTCCTGGTCCTCGAGGGGGACGATCCCCTCGATCACGCCGAGCTCGTCGGCGCGGGGAAGCCCTTCATCGGGCCCGCCCTCCCCTGCATGGCCATCCCCACCACCTCGGGCACCGGCTCCGAGGCCACCCGCAATGCCGTCTTCTCGGCTCTTGGGACGGGTGGGAGCCGCGTCAAGGCAAGTCTCCGCTCCGCTTCCATGATGCCCCGTCTCGCCTTAGTCGATCCTGCCCTGACCCTCGGCCTCCCCCCTCGCCTCACCGCCGATTCGGGCCTCGACGCCATCACCCAGCTCATCGAGCCCCTCGTCTGTTCGAGGGCCAGCCCCCTCGTCGACGGTCTGTGCCGGGAGGGTCTCCGTCGCGGGCTTGCCGCCCTTCCCCGGGCCTATGGCGACGGCGGCGACCTCGCGGCGCGAGAGGATATGGCCTTCGCGAGTCTCTCGGGGGGCATGGCCCTCGCGAACGCCGGTCTCGGCGCCGTGCACGGAATCGCCGGGCCCCTCGGCGGAATGACGGGAGCGGCTCACGGAGCCATCTGCGGGGCCCTCCTCCCCCACGTCGTGTCAGCCAACGTGCGACTGCTGGCTGAGCGGTTGCCGGGGTCGCCGGCCATCGCGAAGTACACCGAGGTCGCCTCGCTGGCCCTTGGCAGGACCGCCCAGGCTCGGGAGGCCGGTCCCGCCCTCCACGCCCTGGCCCAAAGCCTCGGGGTCCGAGGCCTCGGCGAGCTTGGACTCGAGAGACGGGACTTCCGTCGGCTCGCGGAGGCCTCCCTGCGAGCCAGTTCGATGCGGGCGAATCCCCTGCCCCTCGCCGAGACCGAAATCCTCGACATTCTGGACGCGGCCCTGTAGCGCGACGCCGCGATCTGCGGACGGAGAGGCGAAGGCGCGAGCGGCCGCCGGGAAAAGCTGGCCGCTCGGCCGGTTTTTCCCGGCAGGGCAGCGGACACCTACTTCCTCGGGGTCGTCAGCTTCCTCACTTCTTCGGGCGAATAGCCGAGGGCCGCGAAGTCGAGGCGCCCCTTGGCGGAATGGCAATCCTCGCAACTCAGGGCATTTTCCTTGGGCGCGACCATGTGGTTCTGGGCCCAGTCGAATTCGGTGGATACGAAGGCGTACTGGCCTGAATAAGGGGCGCCGCTCGTGGCCATACCTGTCGCTATGGCCTTTTGCCAATCATAGGCCTTCCAGTAGGCGCCCGAGTCGTTCGCGTTGTTCGGGAAGAGGTTGGGCGTCACCATGGTATCGTTGGCCGAATCGAAGGGTTGTTTGCCGGTGAAGGCCTTGAAAGGCGCGATGAGACCGTCGCCCCGCGATCCTTTGAGAGCGGTGAGCTGCACCACCTTCGTCGGATCGATCTTGTCCTGGACGGTAATGTAGTCCGTCCGCCCGTTCCACCAGCGGTAGGCCGGGATCACGTCCTTGGCCGAGCTGAAGCTGCCCTTCTGGCCGTCGTAGACGACATGGCCCTCGGCGTCCTTTTTGACGATGGGCTTGCCGGAGGCGTCGAGCTGGCCGGCGGTGGACCAATCCCAGCTCATCTTCGTGGCCTGGCCGCGGGCGAAGGCCGGGATGTGACAGGTCTGACAGGCGACCGCCTCGAGGTGCTTGGCGATGACGGCATTGCCGGCATGGGGGGCGCTGGTGCCCGAATGGCAATCGACACAGGCCACGCGTTTCTCGCCCGTATAGATCTCGCCGGCGATCTCATGCTTCGTGCCCCCATGGCAATCCACACAGCTCATGTCGGCTCCGCTCGCGTCCATGTGGACATCGAGGCCCTTCGGAGGAGCGAGAAGACTCGTGTCGAGATCGCCGTGCTTGACCGCGTCGCCGCCGCCTCCGTTGAAGTGGCAGGCCCCACAGTTTCCGCGGTCCGGCATCCGGACGGATTGGGCAGCCTTGAGGAGGTCCACAGGTTGCCACAGATTGCCCGAGCCCGCCGGGAACTCTTTGGCCTGGCCGAGGACGGGCATGCCCGAGCCGGCGGGGAATTTCTTGTAGATGGCGCTGTCGGCGTGACAGGCAAGGCAGTCCACGTTACCGGGATTGGAGAAGTCGAAGGTGGCGTCGGCATAGCCGTAGCCCACATGGCAGGAGGTGCAGCGCGGCTCGTTGGCGCTCAGCGAAATGCAGAAGTTGTTGATGACGTTCTTTTTGCCGAGTACCTGCCCGGTGACAGGATCCTTATAACTCCAGGTCCAGTGGACGCTTCGCATCACCTGCGTCGCCGCGTCGGCGTGACAAAGGAGACAGGCGGCCGTCACCTCCTGGGGCTTGGCGTAGGGCCCGGAAAGAAAGGCCGAATGGTCGGGGCCAGCCTTGTGTGCGGGGATCTGCGGCAGCGCATAGACGGTCTTTGGCGTCGACACCGGCTCCGACGCCTGGCTCGCGACGACATCGGCCGATGGATTCGAACTCGCGCAGGCCCCAAGGCCCAGACCGAGTGCTGCCGATGCGATGAGGGCTGCCGCGTATCCTGTTTTCATAGTATCTCCTCCTCCCAAGGCGGCAACAGAATGCGCCGGGAAGCAGTTGTGATGCCCTCTTTATGAGTGAATATTTTATAACTGTCAAATATATCGATATTTATATAGCTCGTTTAGAAACTATCTTATTTTAGAAAGTCACGAAAATTGAATGCTCGCGATGTACCTTCGCCGGCTCGAAAAAACGGCTTCGTCCTCGAGGTCGAGGAGCCGGGCTCGAAGCGGGAGCGCCGTTGGAAGGCGGCACGGCGCAACACGCGCTTCGACGAAGTCTCCCTCCTCCACGACCCCGAAATCGGGGAACTGGCGGGCGATTTCCTGCCTACGATCGGTATCGGGACATTGATCGGAGGGTACCCGGCCTTCGACCCTCGTCGGCCGCGCCAAGCTGGGCCGCATGGCTTCGGACGGGGGCGTGCTTCGTCTCAGACGGCGAGCTCCCCCGTCGCCGGAAGCCGCAGCCCGCCGACCTCCTTCCCTTCCTTTTCGAGCCGCTTCGATTCGGCGACGAGGAAGGTTAAGGCGAGGGCGGACACGATGATGTCGACGGCCGGGCCGCTCCAATAGACCCCGTCGATCCCCATCGCCAGGGGCAGGAGACCCATGCCGACGATGGAGAGGATGTTGCGGGCGAGGAAGAGGAGGCCGCCCTCCTTGGCCTTGCCGATGGCCATGAAGTACATGGCCATCGTGAACTGGAGACCGGCGGTGAAGAAGGTGATCATAAATATGGCGATTCCCCGGGTGCCAAGGACAATGAGGGCGCTGTCGTGGGGATTGAAGGCGGCGACGAGCTGGCGGTTGAAAACCTCGACCGCGACGGTTATGAGGATTCCGAGCCCCGTGGTCCATCCTATGGCGAGGCCGAGTATGCCCCTCACCCTGTCCACTTTCCCCGCCCCGTAATTGTAGCCCCACAGGGCCTGGGCCCCCTGCACGATCCCCATGACGGGGAACATGCAGAGCTGCGAGAGCGCGTTGACGATGCCGATCACCGCGAGCCCCTCGGCGCCGCCGAGACGGGACATCGAGTTGTTCGCGACGATGAGGAGGACGAGGGAGAGGGACTGGACGAGGGCGATGGGAAGGCCGAGCTTCAGCATCTCGACCATAGTCTCCGCGCGGGGCATGAGCCATCGCGCCTCTATCTTAAGTATGCTGCCCTTCTCCTGGATGAAGGCGAAGGTGAGGAAGGCCGCGAGGGCCTGGGCGACGAGGGTGGCCCAGGCGGCTCCGGCGACCCCCCAGTGGAAGGCGAAGATGAAAAGGGGCGCCAGGACCGCGTTGAGGACGGTGCCCGACACCGTGGCGATCATCGCCTGGGTGGGGCGGTTCTGGGCTCGGAGACTGCCGGAGACCGCCATCGTCGGCACCTGGAGGGCGAAGCCCAGCATGATGATGCCGAGATACTCGCGGGCCATCGGCATGATGGATTCCGTCGTGCCGAAGGCGCGTAGGAGGGGATCCATGAATATCCAGCCGAGGATGGTGACCACGAAGGAGGAGACGAAGGAGGCCGCGAAACCCTGGCCGAGGACAGATCTGGCCCGGCCTCGGTCGCCCTTGCCCATAGCCATCGAGACCAGGGTGGCGCTGCCGACGCTGAAGAGGGAACCGACGGCCATCGCGATGATCATCATCGGGAAGCCCGCGGTAACCGCGGCCAGGGCCTCGGTGCCCATACCCTGGCCGATAAAGACGCGATCGATGAAGTTGTACAGACCGTTGACGACCATCATCGCGATGGCGGGGAGGGAGAATTTGAGGAGGAGCCGCCCGAGGGGGGCCTCGCCCATTTCCTGGGTCTTGTCCATTGGGAGTCTGCCTTTCGTACGCCCCGGAGCGGCCAACGCTCGCCGCCGGAAAACGCCGAAAACTTCGGCGCGTCGGGAAGGCCCGACAATCCGCGCGGCCCCGATTCAGCCTGATATGGGGCTACGAGTCTGGAAAATAGCGAGGGTCCCGCGGGAAGGCAAGAGATCGTGGCGACCGTCCATTGTCAACCCAGGCTCGTTCTCCTGAACCTGAAGATCCGGAACACGAGGCCGGCGACCATGGAGGCCACATAGATCCCGCCCCTCGTCTGGGCCGTGAAGGAAGTCGCCGAACTGCCTGCATCGATGAGGGAGAAAATAAAGGCCGAGGCGAAACAGACAAGGAGGGTGACGATCCATTTGAGGGGAAGGCCGAGGGGAGGGCTAGCCCTTTTGTGGAAAAGGGAGAAGAGGCCCTCCATGAGGATGAGTGGCAGGATGGTGACCAGGAACAGCACCGTGGCGCTCACGATTATGCCGAAGGAAAAGAATACAAGGGGATGCTCGCCCGAGAAGGGAAATAGGGCTATCGAAGCGGCGAGAAGGGCGAGAAAGGCGCTGACCACGATATGCTGATTGAGCAGGTTGCCGAGCTTCATGACGGCCTCCCGACCTGGCATCGACCTATGCGTAGCGGGCTTGATGCCTGATCCAAGCATATGAGGCTTCGCGTCGCAAATCAAATCCCGGAAGCCATCCCCCTGGCGAAGACTTGTGGCTTTGCCGGCCTCGAGCTGTCACACTGGCACTCATGGGACTCTTGTCGGAACTCGTCGCCCAGGGGCGAGTAAGGAACCGTGACGATCTCAGGCGGGTATACCGCCGCCTCGTGAAAAGGCTCCATCCCGACAGCGCTGCCTCACGCGGGGAGGCCGACGCCGCCCGGGAGGGCGGCAGCATCCGGGCAGACAGCGCCGACCGGGAGAACTCGGTTTCCGCTCGAGAGGCTGCGGCGCAGGGTGGAGACGCGACGAGACCTCTTCCCTTCGTCGATTTCGACGAGCTCAGAAAGGAACTCGGGGAGGCCGAGCGCCTCCTCGCCGAGCTCGATGGCATCGATGATCGCAAAGGCAGCGACGCTCGTCACGCCCTCAAAGACGGCCATGCTCATCAGCAGGCCCGCGGTCACCAAAACCCGGGCCAGGGGACGGAGGGCGGCGATGCGGGCGTGGCAGCCAAGGAAGCCGGTTCCGCTTCGACGACGGGCCGGGGTGGCAGCTCTCCGGCGGCTGCCCCGGCGAGCTTCGACCGGAACCTCCTCATCGGCGAACTGCGGGATCTCGTGGCCCGCGGCTTCCCCGTCCAGCCCCGGGCCCTCGCCCGCAACAAGGCCTATCGGCATTGCGTGGCCACGATCTCCGCCCAACTCGCCCTCCTCACGGGAGAGCCCGATGCCTTCATCAGGATCGACGCCGAAATGCGCGCCGTGCGCGCCTCCTCCTTGAGCCTGATCTACCACGTGATGCAGGTTCTCTGGAACGGTCTCGACTGGGGTCTCATGGGCATGGACTGGAGCAGACTCGCAGCCCTCCGGGACTACGGCGTAATCAAGGAGCAGCTCGCCGCCAAGGGTCTTGTCGCCCTCGACCGCCTCCTCTCCTGGATCATCGAAGCCGACCAGCCTCCACCCTCAGGCGACAGGACCGGTCAGGGCGGCAGGCTCAGCCGATAGGCGACTCCCCGGGCTCGGCAGACTCTCCGGACACCGCGGCCTCCACGGAGGCCGAAGACACGGGGACCTCGGACGCGTCGCCCGTCCTGAAGCTCCCCGCCTTCAAGGCCAGCTCCTCTATCCTCTCCCGATTGCGAAGGCCCTGGTAGGCGACGTCGACGGCCTTGGCGGCTATGGCGAGGACGTCCGTCTCTATCCGATCGAGGGCCGTAAGGAGCTCGATGCCTCCCTTTACCAGGGATTCCATCTCCCGGGCCGTCTCCCGCCCACCCTCGAGCATCTCGGATGAGGCGCTGGCGACCTGCGCCGCCGCCTCGCCGGTCTGCCGGGAGATGGAGAGAAAGGCGCCGAAGGTGGCCGACTGGGCCTCCACGGATTTGCCGATGCGGATCTGGCTCTCATGGGCCCTGGCCATGCTCTGCTCAATCTTGTCGAAGGCGACGCTCACCTCGAGGGAGGAGTCGCGCGCGCCTCGCATGCCCATGCCAATTTCTCGGAGCGTCTTTTCGATCTCCTTCGACTGTTTCGCGGAGATCTCGGCGAGGCTCCTTATCTCCGCGGCGACGACGGCGAAGCCCTGACCGAAGGCCCCGGCGTGCGCGGCCTCTATCGCCGCGTTCATCGCGAGGATGTTGGTTCTGGAGGCGATGTTCGCGAGGGTTCGATTGGCGTTGAGGAGTTCTTCGGAACGGCGGGCGATCTCCTCGTTGGATCGGGCCGCGGCCTCGAGCCGCTCCTTGCCCGACGAGGTCTCGCGGAGGAGCGAATCGAACTCGCGGTCGAGCTCCGTGACATCGCGGGAGACTTCCTCGGCGGCTCCACGAAGGGTGGAAAGGGCGATCTCGCTTTTCTTGGCCGCCGAGGACTGTTCTTCCGCGGTAACCGAAAGCCCCTCTGCCCGCCTCGCTATCTGGGCGGCGCTCGCCGCCGCCTCCTGGGTGGAGGCCCCCTGGGTCTCCGCCAGCCTGCGAGCCACGCCCACCGATTCGGCGATGCGCTCGGTTGTCACCTTCGTCTCCTCCATGGCCAGAGCCAGTCCCTCGCCCGAGCCGCGGAGGACGGCGGCGGCGGCGATAGTTCCCGAGACGAAGTGGCCGATGTCCCCGAAGAGTCTCTCGAGGGCAGCGATGGACTCTCCCGTCTCGTCCTTCGATATGACCTTCAGACGAAAGGACAGGTCCCGTTCCGCGGCCATCCGGTTGGCGGTATCCCGCACGGCGACGAGGGGTCGGGAAATGGCGTGCCCGACTAAGATTGCCGCCACGATGCCGAGGGCCACGACGAGGAGGGCGACGAGTATCGTCTTCGCGGCGAAGGCCGCGGAGCCGGCGCGCGTGACGGCGAGGGGAACGGAAATGGCGAAGAGCCAGGATTGATTGGTGCCCGAGAAACGCACGGGCGAATAATCCTCGTAGTCGACGACGCCGTCGGAACCTGACCTCGTGAGCGAGACCGCGGCATGGCGCTTCACGGCATCCTCGATCTTCTTTCTCTGCGCCTCCGTATAGCCGCCACCCTCGAACATGGCCTTGCCGAGCAAGGCGGTATCGGGATGGGCGACATAATTGCCACCCGACGAAACCAGGAAGCCGTAGCTTCCCTTCCAAAGCCGCGCGGCGCTCACCATGCTGTCGATTTCGCTCATGGCGATATCGATGCCCACGACCCCGAGGGTAGCGCCGTCGACCACGACGGGCACGGCGACGCCCAGGAGGCTTCGGCTTTCGCCCTGGGCGTCCGTCACCGCCTCGGGCTCGAACAGCGTCGGAAGGCCGCCGCTTGCCACCGAGGCGAGGCGGGGATCGTCGAGGCGGTGTCGTCCGCCGCCCTCGACCAGGGGGCTTCCTCCGGCATATTCGCGGACGTAGGCCATCGATTCGCCTTGGCGCGGGGAAAGGGCGGCCCAGGCCCCGCTCACCCCATCGGCGTTCGAGACGGAGGATAGGGCGGCGTCGAGGAGTTTCCCGCGCTCCTTCTCGGGAAGGGCGGAAAGAAAGGAGACGCTGCGAGCGAGGCCGGAAGCCCTTTCGAGGGCCACCTCCACCTTGATGCGAAGTCTGAGGGCGATCCTGTCGGCGAGGATGTCGACCGTCTGCCTCGCGTCGGCCTCCATCGTATCACCGGCCAGTCTGACCGCAGTGAGGGTTATGACCGAAGCCGTGAGAATCGCGGCCGCGGCGACCACCGCGACGATCTTGCCGTTGATCTTCATCGGAACCTCGAAATAGGAAGATTTTGGCCTGTGTTTTGCCCAATGGTAGGGCCCTAAGGCCCCGATGTCAATCGAGGATCCCGGTCCCGCCGCATGGAGGGGCTTCGACCGGCGACGTGACAGGGACCGCGGCATCGGCTAGGATACAGCCATGGATTCCTTCGTCCACCAGGCCGAAGAAGCGGCGACACTTGAAAAATTCCTCCGCGCCCTCGAGGCCATGGCGGACGAGTTGGCAGACCGAAGACCCGAGGATCTCACCTTCAAGGTCACCGTCCGCGACGAAGTGCCCCTTGTCGGCATACTCGGCAACCTCATCAACAGCATCGGGATCGACTGGGAAACCCATGTCCGGCGGGAGAACGAGAGGACCATCGCCCACAACCGCGAGCTCTCCCAGGCCTACGAGGCCCTTCAGAAAAAGAACGACGAGATACAGCGCGACCTCGACGCGGCCAGGAGGGTCCAGATCCAGCTCCTGCCCCAGCCGGGTGACGCCGCGCGCTGCCAGGAGATCGAATTCGCCGCGCATTTCCAGAGCAAGGACAAGGTCGGGGGGGACATCTACGACTTTTTCCGCGCAGGGCTCAACACCTGGGCCTTTCTCATCGCCGATGTCGCGGGCCACGGCATCCCCCCGGCCCTCATCGGCATGTTCCTGAAGGCCGCCTTCCGGACCAGGGCCCGCGTCGGCGCGAGGCCGGACGACATTTGCAGGGAGGTCAACAAGGATCTCTGCGCCGTGGTCGGCGACCTCGGTCTCTACGTGACGGCCTTTTTCGGTATAATCGACCTCGAGACGGGCCGCTTTCGCTACGTCAATTGCGGCCACCCGCCCGTATTCATCCACAGGGCCTCGGCTCGCCAGGTAATTCGACTCGAGGAAAAGGGCATGTTGCTCGGAGCCCTCGAGGAAGTCGAACTCGAGGAAAGCGCCTTCGAGCTCGAGCCGGGCGACATACTCTTGGCGACAACCGACGGCATCACCGAATGTCGCAATTACCACAACCAGATGTACGGGGTGGAGAGGCTCGTAAGCTCCTTCTCTGAAGCCTGCGCCGGCCTCGGTAAGAAGGCTACTGCCCAGGACATCATCCATCTCGTCATCGCGAGCCTCGGCCTCTTCAGCCTCGAGGCCACGCCCGACGACGACATCACGGCGACGGCCTTCAGGTTCAAGGCCCGCGCGATCCAGAGGGGCGAAGCCTGAGATCTCGCCACGGCCCGCCGGCATCCCTCGCTTTCGCCTTGGCCCTCATCCCCCTCCTGTCCCTCGGGGCCCTCGATCCGGCAAGGCTCAAATCCTACTCGCTCGGGCTCAAGGATGGCCTCGCGAGCCCCTCCGTCTACTGCATCCTCCAGGACTCGCGGGGGCTTCTCTGGTTCGGCACCTTCGGTGGCCTCTCGCGATGGGACGGCGAGAGCTTCACGACCTGGCGACCCCAACCGGGCGAGCCGAGCCTCGCCGCCTCGGTCATCTTCTCCCTCCTCGAATTCGACGGCGGCATCTGGATCGGCACGGATGGCGGCGGACTCTCGCGCTTCGATCTCGCCACCGAGACCTTCATGACCTGGCGGAGCGATCCCTACGACCCCAGCAACCTCAGTTCCGACCGGGTGATGGCCCTCGGCGACGATACCCAGGGCCGCATCTGGGCGGGCACGGGCGACGGCGTCGTGAACATCATCGATCCGGCCACGCACAAAGTCAGAAGGCTCTGGCTGCCCGACCCCGTCGTGAGGAAGCGCGGCACCAGGGCCGCCGTCCGATCCATCGTCCGCGACCGCGAGGGCAGGATGTGGGTCGGCACGGAGGGCGATGGCCTCTTCGAAGTCGGGGCCGATGATTTGCCGAAGATCCACATCCACGATCCGGCCGATCCAGCGAGCATCGGCTCGTCGACGGTGCGATCCCTCCTCGTCGATTCGCGCGGCCGTCTCTGGGCGGGCCTCGGCAACGGCGGGGTCGATCTCGTGACGGCTGACGGTTTCGTCCACCAATTGCCGAAGGGGGCCAGGGTCCCCGAGGAGGCGGTGAGGGCCCTCGAGGAGGACGGAGACGGAGACATATGGGTGGGCTGGGCCGAGGCCGGCCTGGGCTTCATCGACCCGGTCGCGCGCGGTTTCCACCTTCCCTCGCCCGGAGAGGCGGCGAGCGTAAGGACGATCTTCCGCGACAGGGGCGGTCTCCTCTGGGTTGGGCTCAAGGACGGCGGGGCCCGGGCCTATAATCCGCGCTCGGCGGCCATCGCGCGTTACCGGAATCTCGCCGACGGCAGCCCCCTCAAGGCCCTCCGTGGCCTCGCCGAAGGCCCCGGAGGGAGGCTGTTCGCGGGCACGGACGGAGAGGGACTTCTCCAGATCGACCCGTGCGGCGACAAGATTTCGCTGGTCCCGGGAGCCTCGCTCGCGGGAGCCGAGCGCAAGGTCTACGCCGTCCACGTCTCGCCCGATGGAAGCATCTGGTACGGCACGGACGGCGCCGGCCTCTTCGTCCTCGGACCCGACGGACGAAAGAGGAATTTCCGGCACCAGGCGGGGCGACCGGGGAGCATCGCGGCCGACGTGATCTGGAGCATCCACGAGGACCCCGACGGGACGCTCTGGCTCGGTATGGAGGGAGAGGGCCTCGACAGCCTCGCCCCAGGCTCCTCGACCTTCGTCCACCACTTCCCCGACCCCTTCGACCCACGGACCCTGCGCGGCGCCTCTGTTCGCTGCGTCTTCAGGGACTCCCACGACAGGCTCTGGATAGGCACCTGGGACGGGGGCGTGTCGAGACTCGAGGCGGACGGAAAGAGCTTCGCGACCTGGGGCCCCGAACCCGGCAAGACAGGATCACTCGGTGACGCGAGCGTCAACGTCATCTTCGAAGACTCGGCTCATACGATCTGGGTGGGGACCGGCGGCTCGGGTATCGAGCGCTTCGACGAGTCGAGCGGCAGCTTCTCGCGCTTCGCCGAGGAGGAAGGTCTCGCCGCGCCGACCGTCACCGGCATCCTCGAATCGCCCCCCGGAACCCTCTGGATCTCGACGACGGCCGGGCTCACGAGGTGGAAACCCTCGAGCGGGGAGAGCCTCACCCTCGGCGGGGAGGACGGCCTCGTCGACTCG
>DATKTD010000197.1:0-7488 GCA_035531315.1 Rectinemataceae bacterium | reverse complement strand
TCACGATGGCCTCGTAGACCTTGGCCCTTCCGGTCATGTCGTCCGACTTGATCGTGAGAAGCTCCTGCAGGGTGTTGGCGGCGCCGTAGGCCTCGAGGGCCCAGACCTCCATCTCGCCGAGGCGCTGGCCGCCGAACTGGGCCTTGCCTCCGAGGGGCTGCTGGGTGACGAGGGAATACGGACCGGTGGAGCGTGCGTGCATCTTGTCGTCGACGAGATGGTGAAGCTTCATGAAGTAGATGACGCCGACGGTGATGGGATTCTTGAAAGGCTCTCCCGTCCGTCCGTCCCGCACCTTGGCCTTGGAGTTGACCGGCAGACCGGCCTCCTTGAGCTTCCCTTCGATCTGTTCCTGCGAGGGCGACTGGAAGATGTGACAGGCGTACCATTCGTCGAGGGTCGATCCCGCCCAACCGAGCTCGGTCTCCATGATCTGGCCGATGTTCATTCGGGAAGGGACGCCCAGCGGGTTGAGGCAGATGTCGAGCGGCGTGCCGTCCTCGAGGTAGGGCATCTCCTCGATGGGGAGGACGCGGGCGACGACGCCCTTGTTGCCGTGGCGACCGGCCATCTTGTCGCCTTCCTTGAGCTTGCGTTTGGCGGCGATGAGGACCTTGACGACCTCCTCGACTCCCGGGGAGAGATCGTCGTTGGCCGAGCGCTTGAGACGCTGGACGTCGATGATCGTCCCCTCGATGCCGTGGGGCACGCGGAGGCTGGAGTCGCGGACGTCCTTGGCCTTCTCGCCGAAGATCGAGTTGAGGAGCTTGAACTCGGGCGTGGTCTCGGTCTCGCTCTTGGGCGTGACCTTGCCGACGAGGATGTCGCCGGCCTTGACCTTGGCGCCGACCCGGATGATGCCCTCGCCGTCGAGGCTGTCGAGGCTCTTCTCGCTCGTGTTCGGGATGTCCCGGGTTATCCGCTCCGGGCCGAGCTTGGTCTCGCGCACCTCGGTCTGGAATTCCTTGATGTGGATGGAGGTGAACATGTCCTCCTTGACCACGCGCTCGGAGATGAGGATGGCATCCTCATAATTGTAACCGTTCCAGGGCACGAAGCCCGCCAGGATGTTGCGGCCGAGGGCCAGCTCGCCGTCGCGGGTGGCCGGGCCGTCCGCGAGGACCTGGCCCTTCAAGATCTTCTCGCCCTTCCGCACGATGGGGCGCTGGGTGTAACAGGTATCCTGGTTGGTCCGCTGGTACTTCACGAGGGGGTACCTGTCGCGGCTCTTCTTGTCCTCGGTCGGGACGATCACGACCTCGTAGGCGTCGACGTACTCGACGACGCCCTCACGCCGGGACTTCACGAGGACGCCGGAATCGTAGGCGGTCTTCTGCTCCATGCCGGTGCCGACGCGGGGCGGCTCGGGGAAGACGAGGGGCACGGCCTGGCGCTGCATGTTCGAGCCCATGAGGGCGCGGTTGGCGTCGTCGTGCTCGAGAAAGGGGACGAGGGCCGCGGACACCGAGATGATCTGCTTCGGCGACACGTCCATGTACTGGAGTTCCTTGGCCGAACGGGTCGTGTAGTCGCCCTGGTGGCGGCAGGAGATCGAGTCGTCGAGGAACTCGCCCTTCTTGTCGATGCGGGCCGAGGCCTGGGCGATGTAGTACTTGTCCTCGTCCATGGCCGAGAGGTACTCGATGTGCTTGGTCGCCCGGCCGTCCTCCACCTTACGGTAGGGGGTCTCGAGGAAGCCGTACTCGTTGACGGCGGTGTAGGTCGCCAGCGAAACGATAAGACCGATGTTCGGGCCTTCCGGCGTCTCGATGGGGCACATGCGGCCGTAGTGGGTGTAGTGGACGTCGCGAACCTCGAAGCCGGCGCGGTCGCGGGAAAGGCCGCCCGGGCCGAGGGCGTTGAGTCGGCGCTTGTGCGTGAGCTCGGCCAGCGGGTTGACCTGGTCCATGAACTGCGACAACTGCGACGAACCGAAGAATTCCTTGATGGCAGCGACGATCGGTTTAATTGAAACGAGATCCTGGGGACGGATGGTGTCCGTCTCCTTGAGGCTCATGCGTTCCTTGGCGATGCGCTCCATCCTGCCGAAGGCGCTCTTCATGACGTTGGCGAGGAGCTCGCCGACGGAGCGGACGCGACGGTTGCCGAGGTGGTCGATATCGTCGACGTTCGACTCGCCGTAGTACACGCTCATGAGGTACTTCATCGTGGCGATGACGTCGTCCCGCGTAAGGGTGAATTCCTTCGAGGGAACGGCGTAGTCGAACTTCTTGTTGAGCTTGTAGCGGCCGACCTTGCCGAGGTCGTAGCGGCGGGCGGAGAAGAACATCGAGGAAAGGTCGCGCTCCGCGTTCTCCACGGTGATGGGCTCGCCCGGCATGAGGGTCGAGTAGACGGCGGCGAGGGCGTCGGCCTTGGCCGGCTCGTCCTGGCTCGGGTCTTCCTTGACGAGCTTGATGTCCTCTCGCTCGAAGCAGTTGAGGACCATGTCGAAGTGGAGGGAGTCGGGGTGGGTGAAGTCGATGAGCTCGAGTTCGCGCACGCCGATGGTGACGAGCTCGTCGACATCGTGGAGATGGAGCTTGTCGCCGGCGCGGAAGAGCTTTTTCTTCTCGCCGTTGACCTCGACGCGCACGGCCCTCGCCAGTACGCGGTTCACGGCATGGTCCTTCTCGGACCTGGCCTCGCCGATCGTCACCTTCTCCGAGACGTAGAAGGCGGCGACGAGGTCCTCGCGGGACTCGAAGCCGAGGGCGCGGAGGAACATCGTGCCGAGGATTCGCTTCTTGCGATCGATCTTGGCGTAGATGAGTTCCTTCTTCTGGTCGATCTCGAACTCGAGCCAGGAGCCGCGATAGGGGATGATGCGGGCCGAGTAGACGCCCTTCTCGTGCGAGAAGATGACGCCCGGCGAGCGGTGGATCTGCGATACGACGACGCGCTCGGCGCCGTTGATGATGAAGGTGCCCCGATCCGTCATGAGGGGGATGTCGCCGAGGTAGATCTCCTTCTGCCTGATCTCGCCCGTCTTCTGGAAGACGAGGTTGATCTTGGCCTTGAGCGGCACGGCGTAGGTGAGGCCCTTCTGCTTGCACTCGATCTCCGAGTACTTCATCGCCGCCTCGTCGAGGTGGTAGGCCTCGTACTCGAGGAGCATGTCGCCGTTGGGGCTCTCGATCGGGAAGGTCGTGCGGAAGACCTCCTCGATACCCGCCTCGAGGAGGGGCTCGCCCTTCCTGAGCGTGTCCCTCTGGAGGAAACGCTCGTAGGACGAGAGCTGGATGTCGATCAGGTCCGGGAGGTCCATGACCTCCTGGTAGTCCTTGCCGATGTACTGTCGGGAAACCCTTTTCTCGGAATAGGCCACAATGCCTCCTTCGGCAAGCGGCTGGCCGCCGCCGTGCAAGGTACTGGCGCGCCACGGGGCCCTCGGGAAGCCGCGCGGCGCGGGCCTTCCCGGGAGTTCTCGTGGCAATGGACCGTCGTGCGTGATCTCCATGGTCGGGCGCGTTGCCATTCGCGCCCGCCGCTACCGATCACCCGGCGGATAACTCGGGGCGGATTCGTCGAGGGCCGGCCTTCCCGGCCTTCCACGAATCGGCCTCGAGACACGCAAGCGCGCGGCGGGAAAATCCCGCCGCGCGCAGCGAGTCGGCTTCTCTAGCGAAGATCCCTCGTGGAGCGGATCTTACTTGACCTCGACCTGGCCGCCGGCGTCGGTGATCTGCTTCTTGATCTTCTCGGCGTCGGCCTTGGAGATGCCCTCCTTGAGGGCCTTGTCGCCGGCCTCGACGAGATCCTTGGCCTCCTTGAGACCGAGGCCCGTGATGGCGCGGACTTCCTTGATGATGGCGATCTTCTTGTCGGCCGCGACCCCGCCCTTGAGGATGACGGTGAACTCTGTCTGCTCCTCGGCGGCGGGGGCGGCGGCTCCGGCCGCTCCGGCGGCGGCGACGGGAGCCGCGGCGGTGACACCGAACTTCGTCTCCATGGCCTTGATGAGGTCGGCGACCTCGGTGATCTTCATTTCGCCGATAGCCTCGATGATCTGCTCGTGGGTAAGCGCTGCCATATTATCTTCTCCTCCAAAAAAGTGACCAATTCATGCGAACCGGTCAGGTGTCCGGAAGGCGGGCCTTCCGGGCTGCGACCGCCGGGCGATCGCGGTAACGACGGCAGGAACGGCAGCTTGACCGAAGCCTGGACGTCGATAAAAGACGCTATCCGCGCCGACCCTTGCCGGCGATGCCCGCCGGGGTCGGCCTTGCCGGCAGATGCCGGCGATCCTTCACTCCGTCGCGGGAGCGGCGGCCTCGGCGGAAGCCGAGGGCTCGGCGGGAGCCGCTGGGGCTTCCGCCGCAGCGGGGGCGGGAGCTTCGGCCGCAACGGGGGCTCCGCCGGCAGCCAGCTTCTCCTGCACCGCGATGAGGGTGTACACGAGGTTCTGGACCGGGGCCCGCATCGTGGACATGAGCATCGCAAGGAGGGTATTGCGGCCGGGAAGCTTGGAGAAGGCCGCGATCGACGCCTCGTCGAAGAATTCCTTGTCGACGAAACCGGCCTTCACTTTGAGAGCCGGGACTTCCTTGGCGAAGTCGACGAGGATCTTCGCGACCTCGTTGGGTTCGCCCTTGACGAAGGCCACGGCCGTGGGGCCGGCGAGCACGGGCTCGACGGCCTTGGAATAGCCGAGCTGGTCGAAGGCGATCCGCGCGAAGTTGTTCTTGACGACGTGGAACTCCGCGTTCTTCGCGCGAAGCTGCTTGCGAAGATTGGTGATCTGCTCGACGGTGAGACCGCGATACTCGGCGAACACGAAGTCCTTCGAATCGCCGATCTTCGCCTTGAGTTCGCCGAGGGCGTCCGCCTTGGCGCTCTGAATCTTGTTTGCTCGCATGGCCATGGCTTACTTCTCCGTCTTCGCGATCGCGACGCGGACACCGGGGCCCATCGTCGAGGTGAGGAACACCGAAGCGACGAAATCGCCCTTCGCGTCCGCGGGCCGCTTGCGCTGCACCTCGGCGATGAGGGTGTTGACGTTCTCGGCGATCTGCGCGGCTTCCATCGAGACCTTGCCGATGGCGAGGTGGATGATGCCGGACTTGTCGGTGCGGAACTCGGTACGCCCCTTCTTGAGCTCGGCGACGGCCGCCTTGAGATCGTGGGTCACGGTCCCGGTCTTCGGGTTGGGCATGAGACCCTTGCGGCCGAGGACCATACCGAGCTTTCCGACGTCCTTCATCATGTCGGGGGTGGCAACCGCGACGTCGAAGTCGAGCCAACCGCCCTTGATCTTCTCGATGAGATCGTCGGCTCCCGCGTAGGCCGCTCCGGCCTCCATGGCTTCCTTCTCCTTCTCGCCCTTGCAGAACACGAGGATCTTCTTCTCCCCGCGGAACTGGTACGGAAGGACGACGGTGTCGCGCACGGACTGGCTCTTCTTGAGGTTGAGCCTGACGTGGATCTCGACGGTCTCGTCGAACTTGGTGAAATGCGCGTCCTTGACGAGGGCGGCGGCGGCCGGCGTATCGAGAGCGAGCTCCCGGTCGACCTTCTTCACGGCCTCGTTGTACTTCTTGCCGTGCTTCATTTCGAGTACTCCGTCTCCACGCCCATGGAGCGTGCGGTACCGGCGATGATGCGCTTGGCGGCCTCGAGGTCATTGGCCGAGAGGTCGGGCATCTTCTGCTTGGCGATCGCCTCGAGCTTGTCCGTGGCGAGCTTTCCGACCTTCGTCTTGTGCGGGATCGGAGAGCCCTTCTCGAGACCCATGGCCTTCTTGATCAGCACGGACGCCGGCGGCGTCTTCGTGATGAAGGTGAAGGTCTTGTCCTTGTAGACCGTGATGATGCACGGAATCGTGAGTCCGGCCTCCATCCCCTTCGTCCTGTCGTTGAATTGCTGGCAGAACTGGGGAGCGGAGACGCCGTGCGGTCCGAGCGCGGGGCCGACGGGGGGAGCTGGAGTCGCTTTCCCGGCGGGGCACTGCAGCTTGACGACCGCGGTGACTACTTTCTTCGCCATCCTTCACTCCTTTTCGTGGTATACCCAGCGCGCCACTGGCGGCTGGGGTAGCGCGTCCCTGGTCGAATCGATCCAGACTGCGGTCCGGCCCTGCCGAATCGCACGCGAAATCCGTGCTGCGGATTTCGCGACGCTCCCATCTAGCGGAGGTAACACCTCACTATGAGAAACGGCGAAGACCGACCCGGAGGTCGGCGCTTCGCTCGTCGCTTTGCGAAAGAACCCGGAGCTCCGTCCGTCGCCGGACGGCCTCGCCAAAAACCTCAGATCTTTTCGACCTGGAGGATATCGACCTCTACGGGCGTCGCGCGCCCGAAGATGCCCACCATGACCTTGAGCTTGTTCTTCTCGAGATTGACTTCCTCGATGGCCCCGGTGAAGGACTCAAAGGGACCTTCGATGATCTTGACCTGTTCGCCCTGGGAAAAACTTTGACGATTGCGAACCGGGCGCTCGCCCTTTATCTCCCCCGCCCTCTGGAGGATGCCCCTGGCTTCCTCCGCGGTGATCGGCGCGGGCTTATTGAACTGCGTGGCCCCGACGAAACCGGTGACGCCGGTGATCTTCTTGATAGTCGAGATCGCCGCCTTCCAATTGTTGTCGGGAAGATCCATCTCGACGAGGATATATCCCGGCAGGATCTTGCGCGACGAGGAACGCTTCTTGCCGTCCTTCACGTCGACCACTTCCTCGGCCGGCACCTTGATGTCGGTCACGACGTCCTTGGACAGGTCGTCGTTGTCGAGGAGCATACGGATCGTCCGCTCGATCTTGTTCTCGTAGCCGGAGTAGACGTGGAGTACGTACCAGGCCTTAGCCATCAGCGCCTCCCTTTCTACTTGAAGATGAAATCGATGCCGGCGACTAGGACGAAATCGACGAAACCGAGCCCGAGAGCGATGATGACCGTCGAAATCACGACCACCTTGGTCGAGGAGACGACATCCTCGCGACTCGGCCACACGACTTTGCGGAGCTCGGCGTAGCTATCCTTGAAGAACTGGATGATCTTGTTCATGGCGGCTCCTTAGCCACGGCTCGCGCGTCCTGCGCTCGCTCGTTGCATCGACGAAGGCTCCGCCTTCGTCAGTTCCAGCGCTAACACACCGTTAGGCTACGCTCGGACATCCTGTCCTCGCCCCCACAGGTCAAGGAGGATCCTCGAAAATCTATACCAGGCCAGGAAGGACTCGAACCCTCAACATCCGGTTTTGGAGACCGGCGCTCTACCATTAGAGCTACTGGCCTTCGCGAGCGAATCGGACTCGACAAGTCCGATTCGCTCGCGAGAGGTTTTCGCCGCGCGAAAACCTCGACGCACTCAAGATTCCACCATGCGGAATCCTCGACACTTGTCGGACTCCCGCCAACGACGGAAGCCCGACCCTACCGACGGCAGGCCAGACGGCCCCCGGATTACTTAACCTTGGTTTCCTTGTGCAGGGTGTGCTTGCGATCCCTCTTGCAGTACTTCATGAGCTCGAGCTTTTCCTGCATGGTCTT
>DATKTD010000196.1:0-5191 GCA_035531315.1 Rectinemataceae bacterium | reverse complement strand
GGGACGCTCGCGATGGATGGAGCGCTTGGCCCCCGTTAGGCCCGGACCCTCGAGCCAATTGCGCGATCCTATCAGGCTATGGAACCAGATGGCGGGCAGCCCCGACAGGGCGAGCATGGCCGCGTGGGCCGACAGGAAGGCGCGGAGGCGCTCCTCCTCGCTCGCCTCCGGCCCGGCTATGGCGTCGAGGAAGCTCGTGTTCAATTCGTAGGGAATGGGGCCGGAGGGGGTGGAACGCTCGGAGACGAGGCCTCCCCTCGCGACGACGGCAGCCGCAAGGGCCGCGATGGAGCCCTCCGGAAGAAGATCCCGGGCCGGGGTGAGGCCGATGCCGTCGTGACTCGAGAGGAAGTTGACAAAGGCCCGATCGGGCCTGGGATCGGGGAGGGAGGCGGCCCAGGAAGCGAGCCAACCCGCGGCCCCCGAAACAAAGGCGTGGAGGACGAGGGGAGGAAGCGGGAAATTGTAGACGAGCCTGGCCTCGGGCCAGCCGCTGCGCGCGTCGATTGTCGGAACTGCGTCGATTGTCGGAACTGCGCCGATTGTCGGAACTGCGCCGATTGTCGGAGCGGCCACCAAGGCCGGAGCCCTGCCAGGACCAGCCGCGCCTCCACGGCCGCCGCCGGCTTCGAGACCCTCCTCGCCCCCCTTCCCGCCGAAGTAGGAGAGATTGACGGCATGGGGGAGGTTGGTCTCGGAAAGGAGGGAGACGGCCGGGGCTACGGCGTCGAGGACGGCGCGCAGGAGTCCGACGAGGGCATGGACTTGGGGAAGGTCGACGCAATTGGTACCATCCTCCTTCCAGGCATAGGCCACGGCGTCGAGGCGGACGATTATCGCCCCCCTGTCGACGTAGCCGAGGATCACGTCGATCATCTCGAACAGGAGCTCGGGTGCCGAATAGTCGAGATCGACCTGATCGGCGCTGAAGGTCGTCCAGACGGCGACCTCGGAGCCGTCGTCGCGGCGGAAGCTCGTGAGGAGGGGATGGGTCCGGGGCCGGAAGACCGCGGAGGCGTCGAAGTCCCCCGGCCTCGTGACGAAATAACGGTCGTAGGGCGGTCTGCCGCCGAGGAAATCCCTGAACCAGGCTCCCTCGGCCGAGGCATGATTGAGGACGAGGTCGACGACGAGACCGAAGCGGGAGCCGATCCTGCCTATATCATCCCAGCTTCCGAGCCTTGGGTCGACAGCGCGATGGTCCATCACCGAAAAGCCCTCGTCGGAGGAGGAGGGGAAGAAGGGCAGGATATGGATATGGGAAAAGATCCCCTTGAGCCTCGCTTCGGCGAATTCGGCGAGAAGCCCCAGAGTTTCCGCGTCACGGCCGCCGAGCATGTCGGGATAGGCGATCAGGATGGCATCCGAGGCGGTGAACGAGACCGCGCCGCTTCCACCCCGGATCGCGCCGACCCGCTTCGAAGTCCATTCCGAAAGGAGGACCTCGAGCCGCGAGGTCAATTCCCCGCCCCGGCCGGGATAGAGCTCCTCGAGAAGTTCCATGATGCGGGAAGAAGGGGATTTCCGCGTTTCACGAGGCATGCCTCCACTATTGGAAGGGTCCTCTCCCTTGTCAATGCGAGGCCGGCGACACGGCCCCCCCCTTTTCGCTCGGGTTTCGCCGCCGCCCCGGATTCGCTATGCTTGGGCAATGAGAGTCGCCTTGATTCATTTCCACCTCAAAAAGGGCGGCGTGGGCTCGGTGATGGCCCGACAGGTCGCGAGTCTCGCGGCGGCGGGCCTCGATGTACGGACAGCCTTCATCGTGGGAACTCCTCCCGAAGGGGAAACGGCCGCTCCCTGCTACATCGCTTCTGGCCTCGACTACGACGCTTCAGGCGGCCGCCGCCCCGACGAATCTTCGGCCGCGAAACTCGCCGACTCGATGGAGGAGGCGATAGGCCGGGCCTTTCCCGAAGGCTGCGACCTCCTCCACGTCCACAATCCCCTTATCCACAAGAACGCTGCCCTCCTCGGGGCCCTGCGCATCCTCCGCGAAAGGGGCCACGCCCTCCTCGTTCAGGTCCACGATCTGGCCGAGGACTTCAGGCCCGAGGTCTACGACGCCCTCTCCCCCTATCCCGAGGCCTGCGACTATGCGGCCATCAATGGCAGGGACAGGGACCGCCTCGTGGCGGCGGGCCTCGAGCCCGAGCGGGTGCATTTCCTTCCCAATCCCGTGGCCTTCCACGAGGGCTTCGAGCCTCGACGGGGCTATGCCCTCGAATCGGCGAAAGGCCGCCGCAGAGCCATCTATCCGGTTCGCGCCATCGGGCGAAAAAATCTCGGCGAGGCCCTCCTTCTCTCGCTATTTCTGCCCGAGGGCGCGGAACTCGCTGTCACCCTCCCCCCCACAAGCCCCGGCGACCATGCCGCGTATGAGGCCTGGAAGGACCTGGCACTCTCTCAGGGGCTGCGCCTCCGCTTCGAGGTCGGGCTCGGCGCCTCCCTCGCGGAGCTGTATGAGACTTCCTTCTGTGCCGTGACAAGTTCGGTCAAGGAGGGCTTCGGCTACTCCTACCTCGATCCCCTCGTGCGCGGTCTTCCCGTCGTGGGTAGGGCCATAGCCCATATCGTCGGCGATTTCGGAAAAAAGGGTCTCCGCTTCGACAGCCTCTATGATGGCATTTCGATCCCCCGTTCGGCCCTTCCCGCCCCCATCCTCCGCGAGACGGCGGCCGCGAGGATCGCCACCATCGGCAAGGCCTATGCCCCGGCCTTCGGAAGGGACAGGGATCGCCTCGATGCCGCCCTCGAGGGCCTGCGCGGTCGCTTCGACGGCGAGTTTCTCGATTTCGGCGCCATCGATCCGGAGCTCCAGGCAGCACTCGTCTCCCGTCTGGCCTCGGAGCCGGGCTTCGCGGCGGAGATCGCCGGCCTGAATCCCTTTCTCGAGACCCTCTTTCTGTCGGCGCCCGGGTCGGAGGCGGCGACAAGACGGCGCGATGCCGTGCTGGAGGGCTATTCGGAAAAAGAGTACGGAAAATTGCTCTTCGAAGCCTATCGCAGCGCGGTCGCCGGCGGCGCAAGGGGGAGGATAGACAAGGCGCGCTTCCTCGAAAGTTACCTCGAGCCTTCCTCGTTCTTCCTCTGCGCCTCATGAGCGACATGACCAATGCCGAGGCCCGCGGCCTCGTCGCCCTCTTCCGCGGGCTTTCGCCCCGAGACCCTTCGCCGCTGAGGGCCGAGATCCCCGCCGAACTCGTGGGACTGCTCTCCGCGCCCCTCCCTCGAAGACCCGGGGCCATTCTTTTCGATCTTTACGGCACCCTCTTCGCGAGCGCGGCGGGCGGAGAGCCCGGCATCGTATCGGATGGCTATGGGGAGGCGGCGACCGGAGCCCCGGAGGCTTGGGCAGCCAGGGTCTTCCTCGCGGCGGAGCTTCGCGCGGCGGGCGATCCGCGAAGACCCGAGGCCTTCGCCGCCGACATCGACCGGGGCATCGCGGCCTTCCGCGACCGGGCCCGCGCGAACCGGGCCTTCCCCGAAATCGACATCGCCGAGATCGTCGGAAAGCTCCTGCCAGGCCTCGGCGCCGAAGAGGGGAGACGCATCTCCCTCGCGCACGAGGCATGGCGCAACCCCTGCGCCCCGATGCGCGGGGCCCTCGACCTCATCGAGGCGCTCGGGCGCGGTGGCTACAGGCTCGGCATCGTCTCGAACGCCCAGTTCTACACGCCCCTTCTCTTCGAGGCCCTTTTCGGCAAGACGCCGGCCGCCCTCGGCTTCGAGGCGGGGCTCACCGCCTATTCCTTCGAGCTCGGGATCGCCAAGCCCGACCCCGAAGTTTTCCGGCGCGCCGTCGCGCGCCTCCTCGCCTCGGGCATGGCCCCGGGCGAAATCCTCGCAATTGGTAACAGCGCCGCCAACGATGTCGTGCCCGCGTCCGCCCTGGGACTCATGACGGCCCTCTTCGCCGGGGACGCCCGTTCCTTCAGGCCCGCGGCAGCCCTATCGCCCGGCAAGGAACCCGACACCATCCTCACCGATCTCGAGGGCCTCGTGGCCCTCTTCCCTACTGTCTGATGGCGGTGGGGCGGCGACAAGGCTCAGGTCGAGGGCGGCAGGGGAAACTTCTTGTTGTATTCGGGAATGCTGCGCATCGGCGGCCGCTCGATCGTGGAAATCTCGGAGGGGGCGACCTTCCAGGACTCTCCGTCGAAGGCGAGGGCCAGGTGCTTCTCGCCGAGTTTCTTCGCGATCGACAGCTCGCCGTACTTGCCGAGGCGGTCGAGGAAGGTGGAGAAGATGCCGAAGGACATGCGGCTGAGCGCCTCGATCGTCTGGTTGCGATGGATCCGCTCATCCATGTCGACCTGGGCGAAGATCCGGGTGCCGAACATGTGATAGAGGTCGATGAGGTGCCCCACCTCGACGCCGTAGCCGACCGAAAAGGGAAGCCGCTCGAGAATCCTGCGCCGGCCGGCATACTCGCCGGAGAGGGGCTGCACGAGCTCGGCGAGCTCCGGGTAGAAGAGGGAGAAGAAGGGGCGTATCAATATCTCGGTGACCCGCCCTCCCCCGCTCGGCGTCAGGCTGGTGCCGGAGCGGATGGGCCGTTTGTAGAAGGCCTTCACGTAGCCGACCTCGTCGTCCTCGAGGAGGGGGCCCACGAGGCCATAGAGGAATTTCGGGTTGATGTTGGCTATGTCGGCGTCGATCCAGACGATGATGTCGCCCTTGAGGACATAGAGACTCTTCCAGAGATTCTCGCCCTTGCCGCGATAGCTGCCATAGCCCTTGAGTATGTCCGAGGAGACGAAGACGGCGGCCCCGTACTCCTTCGCGATCTCCCGGGTCCTGTCGGTCGAGCCCGAATCGATGACGGCGATCTCGTCGAGGAGGGGAAAGCGGTCCATCAGCTCCGTCTTGAGGACGAGGATCTCCTTGGCTATGGTCGCCTCCTCGTTGAGGGTCGGGAAGGCCAGCGAGATCGTGAGTCCCTTCTCTTTCTTCAGTTCGACCAGCCGCTTCTTATCGCTGAAGGCGCTGCTATGCTTGGATCGGTCGATTATCGAACTCTTGGCTTCCATGGCCCTCAACCCTCCCGTCTTCCGAGCGCGGCCGGCACTCCCTCGATGACCAGGAGGAGCTGCCGGAAGCCCCGCGCGATGGGCTCGAGCTCAACCTCCTCGCGCTCGAGGCTCGCCCTCCCCTCGGTGATGCCGACGGCGACCGCCGGTATGCCCCG
>DATKTD010000195.1:0-9135 GCA_035531315.1 Rectinemataceae bacterium | reverse complement strand
GAGCACTTCGTGAAGGAATACGGCGCCGATCCCCAGGTGATGAAGGACATCGCCCTCCACGGAAAGGGCCTCGAGCAGTCCGAGTACGTGTCGAAGGAGTCCCTCGCCCAGCAGGGCGGCTACTACCTCACGAACAAGGGTCCACAGCACGACGAGGCCTGGCTGATCTTCATGGACATGGTCAACAACCGCATCCCAACCTTCGAGAACAAGGCCGAGGCCCTCCACTACTTCCCGATGTTCCGCACCTGGTTCGGTCTCCAGGGCCTCTGCAAGCTGCCCTGGAACGACATCGAGCCCGCGGACAACTCGAAGCACAAGGAGCCCAACAAGGTTCCCGAGCACGTCGACAACTACTGCAAGATCTACACGGCCATCACCGGCGAGGCCCTCGACGGCCCCGCGATGATCCTCCAGTCGGAGCGCGTGTACAATTTCCAGCGGGCCTTCAACGTGCGCATGGGTCACGGTCATCGCAAGGACGACTATCCGCCCTACCGCGCGATGGGGCCCGTCTTCGAGGACGAGTACCTCGCCCGCGAGGAGCGCTACGACAAGCAGATGAAGGAGAAGATCGGCGTCGATCCAGCCGGGAAGAGCGTGGCCGAGAAGGTTCGCATAACGCGCGAACACCGCGTGAAGCAGTACGAGAGTCTCGTGGACGCGGTCTTCAAGCGCCGCGGCTGGACGAACGACGGCTGTCCGACGCCCGAGCACCTCAAGGAGATCGGCATGGATCTGCCCGAGGTGATCGACGTGGTGAAGGCCCGCATCGAGGGAAGGGCTTGAGCGGAAAGAGAACAAAGCCGCAGATTTCGCAGATTAAAGATCTGGAAGCCGTGAGCGTGGGGCCGGGGGGATCGAAATGATTCATCCCGGCCCTTTTTCATGATATGCTTTTGGAATCTCATTACTGTGAGGTTCTGATGTCGGGGACCGATGGGAAAAAAAGTATTGAATATTACTGGAGCCTCCTGGGCTTCTTGCCAAACGAAGCGCAGAAAGCGGCCATTCTCTCTATCGATGGCCCTCTCTACCTGCCCGCCGGTCCAGGTTCGGGGAAAACCAGGGTCCTTCTCTGGCGAGTCTTCAATCTCATCGTTTTTCATGAAGTCGATCCGGCGCGGATCTTCCTGACAACCTTCACCCAAAAGGCGGCCAGGCAATTGCGGGATGGGCTCACCAGTCTGCTGGCCTACGCGAGCTCCGAACTGAACAGGTCCTTCGAGATCAACGAGATGTATATCGGGACGATCCATTCCCTCTGTCAGAAGCTGCTCCAGGACAGGCGACTCTCCTCTTCGCGCGCCCGAGCCCGTTCACCCGCCATCCTCGACGAGCTGTCGCAATTCTTCTACCTCTATCAAGGGGAGGGCTATCGACGGCTGCTCGAGGGGGAGATTCCCGCCACGGAAGAGCCGGTGGTGCTCTGGCGGAGGATCAATGCGTTTTTCGGACAGCGCAGGGATTCGAAGTACGAGGCGATCAAGAACCTGGTCGCCTTCTTCAATCGACTTTCCGAGGAGGCACCTGTTCTCGACGATTGGCGCCGGATTCACAAGAGGCTCGGAGCGGAGGCCCTGCACGTCGACTTTCTCTGGCTCCTCGGCCTCTACGAACGATATGTCGCGATTCTCGCCGGCCCGCCTCGGCGCTGCGACCTCTCCCTCCTCCAGGGCGAAGCCCTGCGGCACCTGGAGCTCAGCGACCGCGCGGGCCAGGTATTCAGCCATGTCATCGTCGACGAGTATCAGGACACGAATGCGGTGCAAGAGAGGCTCTTGTTCCGGCTCGCCGAAGGTTCCGGCAACATCTGCGTCGTCGGGGACGACGATCAGGCCCTCTATCGCTTCCGCGGGGCGAGGGTAGAGAACTTCACGCGCTTTCCGGAGCGGGTCTTGCAGCGGCTCGGGCGCGAGGCGAGGGTCATTCCCCTTTCGACCAACTACAGGTCGGAGCGCGACATCGTCGCGGCCTATTCTCGCTTCATGGAATTAGGCGCTTGGACGGTGGCCGAGAGTGGCCTGAGCTATCGGGTGGAAAAGGACATCGTCGCGAACCGGGGCGGCACCGGTCCACGGGTCTTTCGCGGCGCCCATGGGAGTGGCCAGGAAGTCGCGGCGGAGATCGCTGCCAAGGTCGAGGAGCTTATCGCGGCCGGGGTCGTCGATGATCCGAGTCAGATCGCCTTTCTCTTTCCAAGCCTCAAAACGGAGCTCGTCCGGAGTTTCCAGCGGGAACTCGAGGGGCGGGGGCTCCGCGTCTACGCGCCGCGGGCGAGGGGCTTTCTGGAGACGGAGGAGGCGAAGGGGGTTTTCGGGCTCCTGGCCTGCATTCTCGGCGACTACAAGCCACGCTTCGGTGGGCGCGACATCGAGGCTTTTAAGGAGTGGCTCGCCCGCGCGACGGCCGAAGGCGCGCGGATCATCGCCTCCGACCCCCTCGCGCTGGCCTTCGTCGAGCAGAAGAAAGCCGAGCTCAAGACCTCGAAGTCCGACTATGCGGCACTCATGGAAGTCGTAGAGGCCCATCGCTGGAGCCTCGACGACCGGGCGGAGGTGGGGATGGTCAGGATTCTCCTCGAGGACCGACGCCTCTCCCCGAGCTGTCGGCGAACCCTGGGCGGAAAGGGCATGGCCGACCTCCTCGCGCGGAAGGCCGCGGAGGGGAGCCCCTTTCCATTGCGCTACCTCGTTTCGAGCGCCACGGCCCTCGATTGGACCCTCCTCGATCTCTTCTACCGCCTATGCGGTCTTCGGGAATTCAAAGAAAGGATCGAGGGAGCAAATCCCTTCAGGGGAGGAGACGAGGGCCCCCTCCACAGCCTCGCCCTCGTGGGGCGGTCGATCAACGGCTACGCCGAGGAGTTCAAGGCCATGATCACCGCCTTCGACCTGGCGGAAAAGCGCCTCGTCAATTCCTTTTTCGGTTCCTACCTCCTCACCTTATGGCGGAGAATGGAGACGGAGTTCGAGGACGAGGAGCGGCTCTTTCCGCGCGGGCGCATCCCCTTCCTCACCATCCACCAGTCGAAGGGACTCGAGTTTCCGGTCGTGGTGCTGGGGAGCCTTCGCAAGAACGAGCGCGTTCCCGCGATGGACCGAATTGTATCCAATTTCACGTCGGACAAGGAGCCTATCGAGCTTCAGCCGCGCTTCGACGCGATGCGGCGCTTCTACGTCGCCATGAGTCGGGCCGAGGAGGTCCTCATCATCGCGGATGGCAGCAGACAAGTCTCGGCCGAGTTCAAAGGATTCGTGGCCGCCTTGCCGAGCCTGGATTCGCTGGCGGTGGAAGAGCTACCCGCGAGGGCCCTCCGCGACCAGGGCCTGCCCAAGAGCTACTCCTTTACCGGTGACTTCAATTTCTATCGCCAGTGCCCCATGCAGTACCAGATCTTCAAGAAATTCGCCTTTCCGCCCTCGCGTTCGCAGACGATGGCCTTCGGCGCCCTGGTCCACGACACCCTCGAAGACCTGCACGAGCACCTGATCGCCAGGCGCCAGGCCGCCGAGGCGCGTCATGAGTGATGCCGACGAAGCCCTCGATGCCGAGATCGAGGCCTTTCTCGAGGAGCGCTTCGCCGACAACCTGACCATCCTCGAAACCGAGCAGCGGCTCCGCATCAACGCCTTCGTCCGCGAGCAGGCCCTCCTCCAGGTCAAGCTCTACTGGCGCAAGCTCCGCGACCTCGCGCTCCGGGTCACCCAGTCCGAGCTGCCCATGACCCTGTCGAACCAGAGGACCAAGGAGGGGCGGTCCTTCACGATCAGCGGGGTCGCCGACATCGTGGAGGAGGGAGGCAAGAACATCCTCTACGACATCAAGACCCATGATCCCGATTTCGTCGTGGCTCACCGCGAGCGCTACGAGGCCCAGCTCAACATCTACGCCAAGATCTGGTCGGACCGTAACGGCGCGACCATCGACGAGACCGCCGTCATCGCCACGCCCCTCCCCGGAAAGCTCAAGTACGCCTTGAGCGAGGGGAACCAGGCCATGTACCGCCGAGCCATGGAGGAATGGAACCCCATCATTCCCATCGGCTATCGCGAGGAGAACGTGACGAAGACCCTCGAGGAGTTCGCCGAGACCGTGGACGACATCGAGTCCTGCCGTTTCGATCCGCCGCCCGTCGCCGCCCTGGAGGCTCCGATGGGGGCGGGACGGACGGTCTTCGGCCGGAAAATTTGTCGTAACTGCGACATTCGTTTCGCCTGCGAGAGCTATCGCGACTACGCCCTGAAGGCGCGTAGACTCTCCACCGACGACCTCCTCGGCCTCCTCCGCGAACTGGGAGACGAGGGTGAGGCGGATGCCTTCAAGACCCTGGCCCTGGCCGAGGATGTCGCCAAGGAGTTCGAGGCCTCGACGGTGGAACGGGAAGATGAAAAGGGCGAGTAGAAGAGAGTAATGTAGATACACGAAAAACGTGTTACACTGGAATCGTGGAGGTGATGGGATGAAGAACATCACGGTTTCACTCCCCGAAGAACTGGCTCGTTGGGCGCGTCTTTGGGCAGCGGAGCAGGATTCGAGCGTTTCGGCGCTTCTGGCGCGACTCCTCCAGGAAAAGCGGGAAAGCGAGTCGCGCTATCAAGCCGCGATGACGCAATTTCTTTCTCAAAAAGCGACTAGGATCAGCGATGGCTCCGCTTATCCCTCCCGGGAGAGCATTCATGAGCGATAGGGTTTTCGTGGACACGAACATCCTCGTCTATGCCCGCGATAGCGCCGACCCGATCAAACAGGCAGGGGCGAGCGAGGCACTTGCCCGCTTGTGGCGAGAACGGAGCGGAAGGATCTCGACCCAGGTTTTGAGCGAATACTTCGTCACCGTGACCCAGAAGCTCAGGCCCGGGCTCGATCGCGAGGCTGCCTGGAGCGATGTCGAGGCACTCTCCGCCTGGGACCCGGTGGCCATCGATCAGGGAACGCTCAGGAAGGCGCGCGAGGTACAGATTCGCCACGGCCTTTCCTGGTGGGATTCGCTCATCGTGGCGGCCGCCTGGGTGGCGGAGTGCGCCGAGATCCTCTCCGAGGATCTCGGGGCCGGCGAAACCTACCTCGGTCTTCGCGTCATAAATCCATTTCAATCAAAAGCCTGAGGAGAGGACCATGCCGGAAATGCCAGCGTCGGACAAGATTCGTCCCGAACTCGTCGTGAAGGAGGAGAGGCTCGCCCGGCTCCGCGAGCTCTTCCCCGAGGCGCTGGGCGACGGCAAGATCCAGTGGGACTACCTCAAAGAAGCCCTGGGCGAATTTCTCGAGGACGATGATGTCGAGCGCTTCGGGCTTTCCTGGCCGGGCAAGCGCGAGGCCAAGAAGATGGCCTACGTGCCGCCCAAGGGCACACTGCGCCCCAAGAAGGGCGAGGGCGTCGACGAGAAGAAGAGCGGCAACCTCATCATCGAGGGCGACAACCTCGAGGTCCTCAAGC
Organism: Rectinemataceae bacterium; assembly: GCA_035531315.1. Lineage (GTDB taxonomy): Bacteria > Spirochaetota > Spirochaetia > Treponematales > Rectinemataceae > CAIJMU01. The sequence goes on along the minus strand of DATKTD010000195.1, from coordinate 3,695 downwards.
TCCTCCAAAAGTCCTATTTCCAAAGCATTAAGATGATTTACATCGACCCGCCCTACAACACGGGAAACGACTTCGTCTACAACGACAACTTCACCGACACCGTGGAAGACTACCTCCGCAAGACCGGCCAGCTCGACGCCGAAGGCCGCCCCCTCTCCACCAACCCCCGCACTTCGGGCCGCTTCCACTCCAATTGGCTCTCGATGATGTACCCCCGCCTGGTCCTGGCCAAAAATCTCCTCCGCGACGACGGCGTCATCTTCGTCAGCATCGACGACAACGAGGTGCATCACCTCAGGCAGGTCATGGACGAGGTGTTCGGGGAGGAGAATTTTGTAGCGACTTTTGGGTGGGAAAAAAGAACAACCCGAGAAAACAGAAGGGTGTTTTCATTTAATTATGAGTATATATGTTGCTATGCACGAAGCAAAGAATCATTCGAGGATATCAGGAACCTGCTCCCGGTTACTGACGAGGTAAGGGAGCGATACTCAAATCCGGATAATGACCCGCGAGGTGCTTGGCAATCGGTGTCGCTAAATGCTCAAGGAGGGCATGCGACCAAGAGCCAATTCTACAACATAACAACGCCAGGCGGGAGGGTGGTTGAGCCGCCAGCCGGCCGCTGTTGGATAGTGACCAAAACCCGATTCGAAGAATTAGTTGCAGACGATCGCATATGGTTTGGCATAGATGGAAATAATGTCCCACGAGAGAAGACGTTTCTTTGTGAGGCAAAAGATGGGATTACCCCTCACACGCTCTGGAATGCGGATGAGGTCGGAACAAATGACAATGCGAAGAAGGAATTGAATTCGATTTTCGATGGAATTGATACTTTCGATACCCCAAAGCCGTCAAGCTTGGTCAAGCGCATGCTCCAAATTTCCACCTCCGCGCACTCTGCGCCTTTACGCGAGCCCTCCTCTTCTCCCGACCTCATCCTCGACTTCTTCGCCGGCTCCGGCACGACAGCCCAGGCTGTCCTCGAACTCAACAAGGAAGACGGGGGCAATCGCAAATTCATTCTCGTGCAGATTCCCGAGCCCACAGGCCGCAAGGACTACCCGACCATAGCGGAGATCACCAAGGAGAGGGTGCGGCGCGTCATCAAGAAGATGGGCGAGGCTGAGGCGGGAAGCCTCGGACTAGAGGGCGCCGCCAGCGGGCAGGACCGAGGCTTCCGCGTTCTCGCGCAGGGCGAGTCCAATCTCCTCAAGTGGGACCCTACCCAGGCGACCGACCTCGAGAGCCTCGAAAGGCAGCTCGATCTCTTTTCCAAAGATCCCCTCGTGCCGGGCTGGAAGCCTGAGGATCTCCTCGTCGAAGTGATGTTGGCCGAGGGTTTTTCGCTCACGAGCGCCATCGAGAAGAAGAAGGCGGGGGCCAATGGCTTTGTGCGTGTCAGCGACCCCGACATGGGCTACCGGCTCTGGACCTGCTTCGACAAGAAGCTCGACTTCACCGCCAAGGACTTCGGCTCCCTCGGCCTTGAGGGTGACGACCTCGTGGTTTTCCTGGACTCGAGCCTGTCGGACACGGTGAAGAGCGCGTTGGCGGATCGGGTGAGGCTGAAGGTGGTGTGAGGATGCAGTCATGACGATCGATCCGCTAGAACTCGAACGGGCTTTGAATCTCGGCGAGACTGTCGACTGGGAGTTCAAGTCCGCCAAGGGTGGCCTGCCGGGCAGCTTCTGGGAAACCTACTCCGCGCTTGCCAACACGCAGGGCGGCACCGTTGTGCTCGGTGTCAAGGAACTTCCCGAGGGGCGCTTCGAGGTCGACGGGCTCGATAGGAAGACTGTTGCCCGGTACCGCAAGGCGATCTTCGACAATGCCAACAATCGAAAACACGCCAGCCTCAATCTATTGGTCGACGCGGATCTCCATGAAGTAGAGGTGCATGGCGGGAACGTCCTGGTGATACGCGTGCCGCGCGCGACGCGGAGCCAGCGACCGGTTTACCTCGGCGCTGATCCCTTGACCGGCTCTTTCAAGCGCAACAACGACGGCGATTATCGCTGCACGGCGGAAGAAGTTCGGCGCATGTTCGCGGACGCCGACATCGAGCACTTCGTCGACTCGCGGATTCTCGCGAGATTTGGCCTTACCGATCTCGATCCTACGACGATCAAGCAATATCGCCAGCGAATGGCGACCGCCAAAGGCGACCATCCTTGGCTGATCCTGGATGACGTGGACTTCCTCACGAAGCTTGGGGCCTGGCGGAAAACCCGGACCGAGGGAGAGGAAGGGCTAACGATCGCCGGTCTCCTCATGTTCGGCGGCGATGAAGCGCTCCGTGATCCCGAAGGCCTTGGTCAATACTATGTCGATTACCGCGAGTATCTCGATCCGACGCTGCGATGGAGCGACCGCATCATCCCCGATGGGACCTGGGCTCCGAACCTCTTCCAGTTCTACCAGCGAGTCTGGCCGAAGCTGGCGGCGGGTCTGCCGACTCCCTTCCGAATCGAGGGCGGCACGAGGCGCGACGATTCTCCCGCCCACGAGGCCCTGCGCGAGGCCTTTGTCAACGCCCTCATCCATGGCGATTTCACCGCTCCTGGGGGCGTGGTCGTGGAGCGTCGCGCGGATGGCTTTTCCTTTGAAAACCCCGGGAGCCTGCTCATCTCCGTCGAGCAGTATCGCCGGGGCGGCGTTAGCGAGTGCAGGAACAAGAGCCTTCAGACAATGTTCCAGCTCATCGGAGGTGGCGACCGCGCGGGTTCGGGAGTCGATAAGATCCATGGCGGATGGAAGTCGCGCCAGTGGCGCGCACCGCGACTCGAATTGTTCACCCAGCCTGACCGTGTCCGCTTGAGTCTCCCCATGGTGAGCCTCATCCCTGACGAGGTTCTAGCCGAATTGGGCAGGCTGTTTGGCAAGCAACTTGGGGAAATCAACGCTTCTTCGCTACAGATCCTTGCCACGGCGTTGATGGAAAACTTTGTCACAAACGCTCGAATGCAGGATCTCTTGGACGAGCATCCGGTGGATATTACCCACCTCATGCAAGCCTTGTGCCAGAAGGGGCTATTAATTTCTGACAACCGGCGTAGATGGACAAGCTACCGGCTGGGTGGCCTTTCCGAGGCAGGAATGGATGCACGTGATGCCGTCGCACCACGTGCCAACTCCTTACATAGGGGTGGGAGCTTCTTACATAAGGATAGGAGCTTCTTACATAGCGAGGGCAGCTCCTTACATACAGAATGGATTCGTCTCAACTCGATCGCGAAGCCGATTCGTGCCACGGATCGGGCAAAGCCTGAGAAGGTCAGGGAAGTGATTCTTGAGCTTTGCCGAGGACAATTCATTACTGCAGATGAGCTTGCAATTCTCATGAGTCGAAACGCGGACCATCTCCGGAATCGCTTTCTTGGGCCAATGGTGGCTGAGCAGCTACTTCAATTGAGATATCCAGCCGTACCACAACACCCCGAGCAGGCATATCGGAGCGCAGAAGGCATGAATGCAGTCCTTGCCGGCAATGATTCGGCCACGGATCGGGGATAGGCATAATGTTATATGGTAATGAATTGACGATGGTGTTAAGTTTTGTTCCCGACATTAATGTCGGGAACAAACATCGTAGGGAGACCCAACCTACGCAGCCCCGAGCTCCTTACACTAATCGCCAAGCTCCGTACATAAGGCTCCAAGCTCCGTACACAAGCCGGTTGAGCTCCATA
>DATKTD010000194.1:0-17521 GCA_035531315.1 Rectinemataceae bacterium | reverse complement strand
CTTGATGACCATGAAGGTGAAGGCCGGCACGACCGAGCCCCGGTAACCATTGCCCTTGCGGTCGTAGTCGGGATGGTCCGCCGAGAGGGTGGGAAAGGGATGCTCCGTGCCGAAGATCTTCGGGTCCTTGAGATGGGCGATGAGACGCTCGGACTTTTCCTCGTTGGGGATCTCGGCGAGCAGCGGCCAATAACCGCCAATGGTCTTCGTGGGGAGGCGTTTCTCGTCGGCGTCGAGATCGAGGTAGAAGCCGACTTCCTGGTCCCACATGAGGGAGTTGATGCGCGTCTTGAGGGAGAAATAGGCCCTCTTGAACTGGAAGGAGGCGTCCTTGTCGTTGAGGATGTCGCCCATCGCCGAGAGATAGAGGGCGTTCATCGCCATCGCGGCGTTCCAGTCGGAGAGGTACTTGGCGGTCCCTCTCGGGGAATTCTCCATGCCGGTCGCCTCGACGGGAACCTCGTAAAGGCCGTTCTCGCGCCGGAAGGTCGACTCCATCCACAGCCATTGCTTGGTCAGGGCCGGCATAACGTCCTTGACGCGCTTCTTGTTGCCGGTCTTGTGGTAGAGATTGTATTCGGCCCAAGCGAAGAGGGGCAGGCCTACGCCCTCCGGGTTGGCTGCGCTGAGGACCGGCTTGCCGGTCTCGATGTCATAGCGGGCGCGGATGGCCCCGGAGGGTTCCTGCAGGGCATAGAGGGCGTCGAGGCCATTGGATGCCGCGTATATCCTGTTCGAGTAAACGAGGAAAAAGGACGAGAAGACCTGCTCGAAGGAATCGAGGACCGTGGAGCCCGGATACTGGAAAAATCGTATTTTTTCGATACCCGACGTGGGGCCGCCGGAGGTCCAGGGATCGGCGATCCAAGCCCAGCTCCGATCATAGATCTCTACGAAATCTTGGTCGTAGAAATGCACCCGCGGGAAATCGCGCTTGTTCAAAGACACTCCCCTTATCTATACTAGAACGCGCCTACCGCCGCACACCAACGAAGCGCATTGTTTTCCGCGCATTTCAATATTATGGCACTGTATATCGAAGAATTGACTATAATGTCCACGGAGCGCTTTGTCAAATTCAAAGAAGGGGGCCCATAATCGCATGATACATGCCATCCGCCCCTCGCGCCACGGCAAAAACTATTCTCTAATATGACTTTCTTGGCTTGCTTTCCCCGAAAAGGGGATTACTTTTGTTATAGAGAGAAGGAGGACATCAGGACGGTCGGCAACCCATTCGTGGGTCCGCGTTTAGTAAAACCCCTTGAACAAGGAGGTTCAATGAACAATCCGCCTGACAGTTCAAGCCAGCCTTTGTGCTGGCAGGCCAAGTGAGCGGCGCGAGCGAAGACCGCTCGGGACATGGAACCCGGTGAGTTTTGAATGCCGGGATTCCGCCACAAGGATGGGTCGAGCATGAAGGCTCGAGAATGCTTTTAGTAAAGCATTGCCCGCCGCGTGCCGGTACGATGATACGGACGCGATTCGGGCTCGGAAGTGGAGGTCGGACACCCTGACTCGGGGGCCGGCCTCCTTTTTTTATGCGGCGGCGAAATCGCTTCTCCTTGTTTGACACTCGAGCCCTCCGTCGGTAGGATGCGAGCTCCCTCAAGGCAGCCGTCGGAGTGGCCGATAGGGGTACAAGACCATGATCGTCACCCTGATGAAACACGGCAAGGACGGTAGGCTCCTCTACTACACGATCCACGACAGGCAACAGAGCCTGACCTCTCCCCATGCCCTCACGACACTCTTCAGGACGGGCGCCGGCCGCGAACGCGAAAAGCACTACGATTTCGATAGCCTCGCCGCCATGGATGCCCTGATCAAGTCCCTCCTCGCGCGCCGCATCAAAGACGGCTACCGCATCCTCTACAGCTGGAGCCGCGATGCCAGCTGGACCGAATCGACCGTCGCCTCGGCGAAGTCGGCCCAGGCCGGTCTCTTGTCGAAGGCTAATGCGGCCCTCGACATCGCTTCCAAGCGCGCCTCGGGCTAAAAGCTCCGAAGCCCCTCGTCGACACAAGCCTCGCCCATCCCCTTCGAACGCAAAAAACTAAAGTCAGGCCCAGCCCTTCCGAAAATCGGTTAACGACCGGCGTAGCGGTGAGGATGGAGGAACGCACTCCCATCGTGCCGAAGCCACAGGAAGGAGTCGAAGGTGGTTATCAATCACAACCTCAGTGCCATGTTCGCGGATCGCTCGCTTCGCTCGACGAACCTCGCGACCGAAAAGTCGATGGAAAAGCTTTCTTCCGGACTCAGGATCAACCGCGCCGGCGATGACGCCTCCGGTCTTGCCGTCTCCGAGAAGATGAGGAGTCAGATACGCGGACTCCAGCGAGCCTCGAAAAACGCCGAGGACGGCATCTCCCTCATCCAGACGACCGAGGGCTACCTCCAGGAATCGCAGGACATCATCCAGAGGCTCCGCGAACTCGCCGTCCAAGCCTCCAACGGCATCTACACCTCCGAGGACCGGACGCAGATCCAGGTTGAGGTCAGCCAACTTGTCTCGGAGATCGACCGCATCGCGAGCCATGCCCAGTTCAACGGCCTCAACGTCCTGACGGGGCGCTTCGCCCGCGCCGACGGTAACAACACGGTCACCGCCTCCCTGTGGTTCCACATCGGCGCCAACATGGACCAGCGCACCCGCGTCTTCATCGGCACGATGACCGCCAAGGGTCTCGGCCTCCGGAACACGGGCGACGACTCCATCCTCTCGCTCTCCGACCCCGACACGGCGAACAGGGCCATCGGCACCCTCGATGTGGCCCTCAAGAAGGTCTCGAAGCAGCGCGCCGACCTCGGCGCATACCAGAACAGGCTCGAGCACGCCATCAAGGGCATCGACGTGGGCGCCGAGAACATCCAGGCCGCCGAGAGCCGCATACGCGACGTTGACATGGCCTCGGAGATGGTGGACTATACCAAGAATCGGATTCTCGCGCAGGCCGGAAACGCGATGCTCGCACAGGCCAATCAGAAGACCCAGCAGGTGATGCAGCTCCTGCAGTAGCTTCGCTCGCGATCCCCGCAGCCGCCCTGGCGCTTCGAGGACGTGAATGGATTATAGCGAGAGGCCGACCCCATGGGTCGGCCTTTTTCATGCTGAAGCGGTCGGCCGCCCAAAGGCCCCGCCGAATCGAGGTATCGTGACCCTGGGACGCGAAGACAACGACTCGTCGCGCTCGATCCGCCGCAGGCTCGTCGCCGCGGTCTTTCCGGAACTTCGCTACGGCGACGATCCCGATCTCGATCGCTATCTCGAACTACGCCGGGATGGAAGGGTGGCGGACGCCCTCGCCGTCTACAACGGCGCTCTTCGGGCCCGCTACCCCGAAGACGGCGAACGGGCCCTCCTCATCGCCCTCAAAAGATCGCGGGACCCCCGTTGGATCGAGCTCCAGTCCCGACTCCTCGACAAACTCGCCGGCAAACTCGAGCAGAGGGTCACCGCCAACGCCTCAATCATCGTGAAGGCGATATCCGCGGCCGGATCGCGCGACGCCTGGGGATCCCTCGGGGCGGTCGATTCCCTCCTGACCCGCCTCGGAGCCCAGGATTCCCCCGATTCGGCCATCGCCTCCGTCGAGGGTCACCTTCGCCTCATCCGTATCCTCGGAGAGGCCGATTCCCAAATGGCCGGCATGCTTCTTGGTCTCGAGAGGGCGAAGCGCCTCCTCGAGGAATTCGCGAGCCTTTCGAATTTCGAGTCGCCGGAGGCCCAGGATTTCGTTGCCCGAAGCAGGGCCCTCGAAGAAAAAAAACGAGCGACGACCAAGGCGCGCGGTCGGGCCGCCGTGCTCGAGGAATCGACGGATTTCATCGCAAGGAGCCATGCTCGCAAGGAATCGGAGAAGCGAGGCCGCCAGGCCGAGGACCATTTCTTCAACCTGGACCGGATCAGGTTCAGCTCCTCCGAGATCGCCGCTATCGAGTTGGCGAATCCGCCGACGCGGCACGAGGACGTCGTCATAGCCTGGTGCGCGAAATATTGGAGGTCGGCCCTCGATCCGCGTTTCGAAAGAACGATCTTCCTGTATTCGGGCAAATACAGGACCCGCCATTTCGAGATCTATCACGAACTCCGCTCCTCCCGCCTGAGGAAGAGGAGCGACGACGAGATACTCACCGCGATGTCGAGCCTCCTCGCCACCGGCTACTCCTATTCGGTCACCGGAGACATTTACATGCAAAGGCGATGGATGGCGGTTAAGGCCGGTCTCTTCGAAGCCGAGCAGGCCTCGGAAACGAAGGCGCTTGCATCCTCGGCTAAGGCACCGGCCCAAGCCCAAGAGCCCTTTGCCGAAGCTCAACTCGTACAGGCCAGCCCGGGGCCGACCAGCCCGGATCGGACTCAGCGAAAACCAAGCCCAGCACCCGCCCCTGAGTCGGTAGCGAAGCGACCCTCCCCAGGTCGGTCCATGGTAGCCGAATCCCCTTTGCGGCCAAGCCGGGAGGCCACGACCAGCCCGAGCCGCGCTTCGGCTTACCGCGCAGACGCCTTGCCCGATCGGGCAAGGCAAAAAAACAGACCCGAGGCAACTCCTCGCGCGGGAAAGGCCTTGCTCACGAAGGTCCCCAGGGGGTCGAGGGCCATGGGCTTGCCCAAACAGGCGGCCGAACCCGTGAGGGCGCTTGCGCGAGGCGCGGCGGGCTCCATTTCGGATCATATTAGAAGGCTGTCGGGACGAAAGTACGATGTCTATAAGAACATCTTTCTGGAGCGGGTCCGAGATTCCATCCATCGCCTCCTCCTCGAGGCGAGGACCCGGCAGACAGGCATCTTCGACACGAGGGCGAACGAGGCAGAGGACATAGTCTTCGCTTATATTGCGGCCCACTACGAGGATCCCTTCATGGACTGGGAATCTTCCCGCGAGCGCGGCCTCGTCGAATCGCTCGGCTTCGCGCTCCCGAAGCTCGATACGATCATCGAAGACTGCTACCGAAGGCTCTAGCGGACCGGATAGCCGCCCCGGGCCTCAGCGAGGCTGAGGCATGCGGTGGCATTCGCGGGGAGGCCCCGGGCGTGAAGCCCAGCCCGCCCTCTACAGCTTTACGCGGCCCCGGAAGGATCGAGCCAGGGTGAGGCGGTCGGCGTACTCGAGATCGCCCCCGACGGGAATACCGGTAGCCAGACGGGTAAGCTGGACCCCGAAGGGCTCGAGGACCCGCTTCACATAGAGGGCCGTCGTGTCGCCCTCTACCGTCGGGTTGGTGGCGATGACCACCTCGGTGACCCCCGATTCCCTCACCCGGGCGATCAGGGAATCGAGGCGAATGTCCTCGGGCCCCACGCCATCGAGGGGGGAAATGACCCCGCCAAGCACATGGTACAGCCCCCGGTATTCATGCGAGGCCTCTATGGTCATGACGTCCTGCGGCTGTTCGACGACGCATATGGTTTGTCGATCGCGGAGGGTCGAGGAACATACAGGGCAGGGGTCCTCCTCCGCCCAGGAGCCGCAGACGCTGCAAAACAGGATGGATTCGCGCAGCCCCCGGATGGACTCGGCGAGGGCGTCGACGAAGGCCGCGTCGGTGCGGATGAGGTGCCAGACGACGCGTTGGGCGCTCTTCTTGCCGATCCCGGGGAGCCTCGTGAGGAGCCCGACGAGCTCCTCAAGGGCCTTCAAGCCTGACCTCCGAAGAGCCCGGGCGGTATGCCCAAGCCTCCCAAGCCGCCCATACCCGAGGTAAGCTCGGCCTGGAGCATTTCCCTGATGCGAGCCTGGGCGTCATTGAATGCCGCCACGACGAGATCCTGGAGCATGGTGAGGTCGGCGGGATCGACGACCTCGGGGGCGATGACGCAGGTCTTCACGGCCATGGTGCCGTCGATGGTGACGCGCACCATACCGCCACCCGAACTGCCCGTCGCCTCCATCGCCTCGGTCTTGCGCTTGAACTCCTCCGCCTTCGCGGCGATGGCTTGGGGGTTTCGGAAGGCCTCCATCAAATCAGCGATATTCATCCTGTCCTCCACGTTGCTTTGATTCGATTCGTTGGCCCCGGAACATCCTCTCCACAATGATGACGGGGTCGCTATGATCGGACTCGGTCGCTCCCTGCTTCCGTCTTCCCTCAGCATCGGGGCGAACCCTGAGCTCCACCTTGAGATCCCGGCCTGCGGCCTCCCGGACCACGGCAGTGAGGAGGCCTAGCTCGGCCCTGACCAGACCCTCCTCCATCCCGGTGCGGAAGGCGATGATGAGGCGCTCGCCTTCGGTAGCCCAATCGAGGGAGGCGGCCAGTCCCGAACCCATAATGGGATTCGTGCGCCCAACCTTGGCTACAATGTCGCGACGGAAGGCATCGATGCCGCCGGCAAGGCCTACCGGGGTTTCCGCCTTGAGCTCGGCCTCGTCGATAAAGAGCCCTTCGCCGACCGAAGCCTCTTCTTCCTCGCCGCTCTCGAGGGCCGCAGGAGAGGGCCGCGGCTCCTGCGTGACCTCGGATTGCCCTACAGTCCGGTCCTCCCTTCGCTCTTCGACCCAAGCTTCCGGCTCAGCCTTGGGACGGGTGGGGGGGGGCGGGGCTGTCTCCCTTGCTGGCGCTGGCGCAGGGGCTGGCGCAGGGGCTGCCAAATTCTCGGTAGGGCTCGCCGGACGAGAATCGCCGAGCACGGCCCCGGCAAGGCTCGACATGGCCCTCGAAAGGGATGTCGGCATGCCGGCCATCAGATCAGGCTTTTTTTTTTCCGCCGGCGGCGCGGCCTTCGACGAAGACGAGGGAGGAAGGGGCGATGCCCCCCCCTCGGCAGGCACGGATTGGCGTCCCGAGCCAGAGCCCGGAGCCCCCCCTGCACGCAGTGACGCCACGGCCCTCGCTAAGGCAGCCGGCGACACGAAGTCGCGGAGCCGCGACAACCTCGTCACCGCGAGTTCGAGTTCGAAGCGGGGATTGGGACTCGTCCGCAAGTTTCGATGCAGATCGAGGAAGAGGCCGAGACCGCGCTCCAGGCGCTCCGTATCGAGGGCCGCGAGGACCCGCTCCGAATAGGCCGTAACCGGGGCCCCGATAAGACTCTCTCGGCCCATGCCGTTGCCGATAAGGAGGAGGGCCCGGAGGTAATCCATGGCATCGATGGAGAACTGCTCGGGCGACACCCCTCCCGAGAGAAGGGCGTCGAGGGCATCGAGGGCGCGGCCCGCCCCCCCCTCCTCGACGATGGCCTCGAACAGGCCATTCATGGCCTCGAGACCGACCAGGCCGAGCTTCTCCCTTATGCCCGCAGCGGTAATGCTGGTCCCGGAAAAGGCTACCACCTGATCGAAGAGGGTATAGGCATCCCGCAGGGACCCTCCCGACTCCTTGGCGATCCAGAGCAGGGCCGCGTCCTCGGCTTTCACCGAAAGATCCGCCGCGGCGGAAACGAGTCGGTCCCTGATCGTATCGATCGGGATGAGGCGGAAGGCGAATTGTTGACAGCGACTCTTTATCGTGGCCGGGACCTTGTGAAGCTCGGTCGTGGCGAAGATAAAGACGACATAGGGCGGCGGCTCCTCGATGGTCTTGAGGAGGGCGTTAAAGGCGCTCATCGAGAGCATATGGACCTCGTCGATGATGTACACCTTGTAGCGCGCGCTGTTGGGGGGAAAGAGGACTTCGTCCTTTATCTGCCGCACGCCCTCGACCGAGGTGTTCGAGGCGCCGTCTATCTCGATCACGTCGAGGGAGGAGCCTGCCGCGATGGAGCGGCAATTGGCGCAGACGCCGCAGGGCGTCGCGCTTGGGCCCTTCTCGCAATTCAGCGCCTTGGCGAGGATGCGCGCGGTGCTCGTCTTTCCGCAGCCGCGGGGCCCGGAAAAAAGATAGGCGTGGGCGATGCGACCGCTCCCGAGGGAGGCCTCGAGGGTCGCCGAGACGAACTCCTGGCCGGCAAGTTCGTCGAAGCCTTGCGGGCGCTTCCGTGTCGCGGTGATCTCGTAGGGCATAAGGTGGAAAGTAGCACGAACAGGGGGGTGGGTAAAGACTCGAACGCTCGAAGCCGGGCGCTCTGCATCACCGCGCCTTTCGCTTACCGTTGCTTCCTTCCGGACCTGGCGGATTTGGGCGGCGGCCACGAGCGCAGTGCCCGGCTTCGAGCGTTCGACGGGGCAAAGCCCTAGCGGAGAGAGGGGGATTCGAACCCCCGGAACCCTCGCGGGTTCAACGGTTTTCGAGACCGCCCGATTCAACCGCTCTCGCATCTCTCCAAAAAAGAATGAGGCTAAGTGGATTCGAACCACCGACCTTCAGATCCGCAATCTGATGCTCTATCCAGCTGAGCTATAGCCTCGTGACTGAGAGAACCTTCGGGCGGGCTCCCTCGACAAAGAATCAAAAAAACCGGAGAGGGGGGGATTCGAACCCCCGGTACCCTTGAGGGGCACAACTCCTTAGCAGGGAGCCCGATTCGGCCACTCTCGCACCTCTCCAACTCGGCCACGTGTCCCGGAGCGAGTGGGATTCGAACCCACGGCGCCTCGCGGCGCAACGGTTTTCAAGACCGCCGCATTCGACCGCTCTGCCATCGCTCCACATTTCGTGGTAGGCCATCCTAAAAGGACGGCCCCGCTTTGTCAATATGCCTCTCCGCGAGGCCTATTCGACGAGATAGCGGCCGATCTCCTTGAGATCGGCGATGCGCGTATGGACCGGCGGCTTGGCGCCCGACAGCTCCTTGTCCTGGGCCGCGACCCGCACATAGAGCTCGTTGACCTTGTCCGCGAGAACCTTGAGATTCGAGGCGAAGTTGTTGACCGCCATGTCGCGGAGAACCCGGTCGGACTCGGAAACCCGATCGGGAGAGCCCGTCCCCGCGAGAAAGCGGAGGTTGGGGACTATCTGCTTTCGTGCCTGGAAGATAAAGCGGGCCATGGCGAGGATCTGCATATACAGATCATCGAGGTGATAACCTTGGTACCGATAATCCTCTAGGCGCTCGGTGAAGGTTTCGATGAGGGTCCAGGTCGAGGAGTCGAGGGTCAGGGTCGTGAGAGCCCTTCTGGTGAATCGATTGGCGATATTGGCGCGGTAATGATCGGCAATCTTCTCGACGCTGGCGAATATCTCGGGGTTCTTGAGCAACATAACGGGCAGAGTATATCGCGTGATGTCTGGATGTGCCATCGGCAGCGCTCAACAATCGCGGGCCCATTCATCGGGACGATGTTGCTCCAAGCAGGGTCATGGAGCGGGGCTCGAGCAGCCATCCGCCGGGAGCAGGCTGAGCGTGAAAGGGGATGACCGGGTCCCGGGCCTGCACCGCGATCCCTGTCGCGCCTCCTGCCGAAGAATCGGCAACCCTGGTCCTTCGGTCGCCGAGATTGATCCATCCATGAAGCCTCCCGCCGCGCTCCTCGATGGCGAAGAGACCGCGGCCGATCCGTGTCGCCCCGAACTCGAGGCCCTCGAGGCGATCGTAGAGCTCGATGATTCTCTTCGTGAAGGCGCGTTCTCCAGGATCGCCGAAGACCGCGGCGTCGTCGGAGAACATGATCTGCGAGGCGAACATCCGCGCCGCGGCAGCTATCAGTTCTTTCTCCCTGTCGCCATAGCTCATGCCCTCTTCACGGCAGAAGACCACGTCGGGATCATTGATGAAAACGGCCCCGTCGAGGACGCTCCGGCCGATCGTATGGAGGAGATTGACCTTGGCCGAGGGACGCCCCTGATGCCGGATCAGTCTCGCCTGAAAATGCTCCCAGGATTCCCGCGTGTCGGCGCCGATACGCATCAGGGGGAAGTGGCGCCAGGAGGACTCGAGGGGGGCGCCGCAGCCGAGCCAGGCGAGATGTCGACCCTTGGCGTCGGTCTGACGGGAGACGATGCGCGTCATGATGCGCTCGTAGTGCTCCCAGGCCGCGCCGCCTTTCTTGCGCTTCCCCTCGAGGAGGCCCGCGTAGAGGAAGTCGAGCTTGAGATAGCGATAGCCCCATCCGTCTACCACGGTCTTGAAGATCGATTCGAGCCAATCGCCGACCTCGGGGATGGAGAGGTCCCAGGCGAAGAAATCTCCGCTCCAGTTGTCGTTCCAGCCGGCGACCAGGGGGCGGCCGCGGGGGTCCCGAAGGAGCCAGTCACCATGCTCGGCAGCCGCGCGGCTGCCCCGCTCGACGATAAAGGGGGCCAGCCAAAGACCGGGGACGAGGCCTCTGGACTCGATGGCCCGGGCGAGACCGGCCATGCCAGCAGGGAATTTCGCGGGATGGGGCACCCAGTCCCCGATGGCAGCCTCCCAGCCGTCGTCGATCTGGAAGACCGTCGGCCGGCCCCTGCGGATATAGTATGAATTGATAAGATTGTCGTTCGAAGACAGGGCCTCCAGGTCGGAGCGGATAACCCCTTCATCGATCGCCGTATAATGGTTGTACCAGGACTCGTAGCCGCCAGGCATAAGCCTGGCCCCGCCGCCGAGGAAGGCCAGCCTCTCGAAACGCCCCTCCCCCCCGAAAATGGATGCGTAGAAGTCCCGCTCGGCGAAAAATCCTTCAAGGCGCGCGCAGGCCACCCTGGCGAGGACCTGGCCGGCAGCGTAACTTCCGCCTCCGGCATAGGCCTCGACCCCTATCCCCAGGCTCCTCCTGTCGATCCGAAAAGCGAGGGGAGCCCCGGCTCGGTCGCGATCCGGCCCGGTCGATACCAGGACGATGCGTCGCCGGCCAGCCCTGATCCGCGTGAAAAAGTGCGACAGGACCTGGCCCCTGGTCTCCCGGGGACCCGGCCTGAGCACATAGGTGTTGAGGGCCTCGATCAAGAGGGCCGGCTTGATTCGCTCCGCCCCGCGCAGCTCGCCCCCAAAAGACCAGGACTGCCAGCCGTTCGAAAAGATATAGCGCGCCGACCGGTCGGCGAAGGCCCGGGACCATTCTTCGTCCATGTCCAGGAGGCGGGAAAGCTCCTCAAAATCAAGATAAAACAGGCTTAGGAGGAGCTCCCCGGCAATGAAGGGCTCGCGGGCTCGGACGACGAACTCGAAGCCCGGCCTAGCGACGACCTTCGCGATCTCGACACTGATCCGCCCGTCAACGCGCATCGCGGCTCCTTACCGCCCTATGCACTCAACATGGCGGCCACTTCCAGTATATCATCGCCTCCCCATGATCCGCCTCTACGCATTTCTCGGTAACCATGGCCGCGAGTACCGCGGCAACCGCCACAATGTCGCCTGGCACTTCCTCGAAAGCCTCCCCCTCTTCGGAGAGCTGCGCTGGGAGCGCAAGTTCAAGGGCCGCTACGCCCAATGGGAGGGTCCGGCGGGACGGCTTTGGTTCCTGATGCCCGAGACCTACATGAACCTCTCGGGCGACTCGGCCACCGAACTTATGCGCTTCTTCCAGATCGAGCCGGCCGAACTTCTGGCCGTGCATGACGAACTCGAGCTCCCCCTCGGTACCTTCGGCTTCAAGATGGGCGGCGGCCTCGGCGGCCACAACGGCCTCCGCTCCCTCGAAGCCAGGCTCGGCACGAGGGACTTCGCCCGCCTCCGTTTCGGCATCGGCCGACCGGGGCACGACGACATAGCCGGCTATGTCCTCTCCGATTTCGAGCGTGAGGAGCGCGAGAAGCTCGGTTCCCTCGTCTTTCCCAAGGCCGCCGCGGCCTTCGATGTCTGCATGAAAGAAGGCTTCGAGAAGGCCCTGGCGAAGTACCCTAAAGTGAAGGCCCTCGAAGACTGATCGCGTAGCCCGATCGGCACCAGCGTGCCCCCCGTCCCGGCCTAGAGAGTCCTGATTTCCTCCAGCAGCTCCGTTCTCAGCGGGAGGCCTTGGGCCTCGTTCGCGCGGCGAAGGGCAAGACGGCCCTCGCCCGGGAAGCGGGCCCCAGGGGAACCCTCCGCGGGGCTTGAGCCGTGGACCCGCTCTTCCATGTCGATCACTGCGGCCTCGAGCTCGGCAGCGGAGGCCAGCTTCGACAGATCGAAGGCGACGAAGACCTGCGAAAGACCGTATTCGCCCTCGCGCTTCCCGACCCCGCCCACCGAATCCCCGCCCGAAAGCATCACGGCCAGGAGGTCGAGGACGAGGGAAAGACCGGAGCCCTTCCAGAAGCCCGTCTGAAGCGGCCTCCTCGAGCGAAGGATGGCGGCCGGATCGCGGGTCAATCGCCCCTCCTCGTCCCAGCCACCCTCGACCTGAAGTTCCTCGCCACGAAGCGCCGCGGCCTCGATCTTGCCATAGGAGTATTGAGACATCGCCATGTCGAGGAGGATGGGCCCTCCCGCCCGCGGCAGGGCTATGACAAGGGGATTGTTGCCGAGAACGGCGTCACGACCTCCCCAGGCGGGGAGGTTCGGCATCGTATTGGTGAAGCAGAGGGCGGCGAGCCCCGCCTCGGCGATGCGGAGGCCATATTGGCCACCCCTCATCCAATGATTCGTATTTGAAAGGGCGACACAGCCCAGGCCATAGTCCCGGGCAAGCTCGACGGCCCGATCGGCCATGGCGATGGCGTTGAGGTTGCCCGGTCCGAGTTCCCCGTTCCAACGCTCGAGGGATGCCGCGGCCGATGTCAGCAGGGGAAGGGCGGCGGGGCGAACCCAGCCCTTGTCGATCCAGCGAACGAAGCGAGGAAAGCGCTCGAGGCCATGCGTATACACACCGTCGAGGCTCGCCTCCACGAAGAGCCCGGCGCAGGTCTCGGCCCGCTCCGGAGAAAAGCCCCGGCCGGAGAGGATGCCACCGAGGAGGTCCCGGATCTCGGGCACAGGGAGCCTGAGCTCTGGCGGGCGGGAGCGGGACTCATCCGCCATCAGTAGATGAGCTCTTTGAGGCGCTTGTCGTCGCTCCTCCAATCAGGATCGACGCGGACGCGGAGCCGGAGATGGATGGAATAGTCGAAGATGGTGCCGAGATCGGCCTCGGCCTCCTCGCGGATACGCTTGATCATCGAACCGGCCTTGCCGATGAGGATGCCCTTCTGCGATTCGCGCTCCACCACGAGATCGTAGGCCGCTTCGAGGGATCCATCGGCATTGCGGTCGGATTCCTGGTAGGACACGTAGACGGCATGGGGGAGTTCTTCGCGGGTATGGAGCATGACCTTCTCTCGGATGATCTCGGCGATGCGGAAGACGGGCTCCTGGTCGGTGTAGTACTCCTCTGGATACCAGGCCGGCCCCTCGGCGGCCCGCGAGAAGAGGAGGCCGAGGAGTTCTTCGAGACCCCTCTTCGCGAGGGAACTGATCAAGAGGAGGGGGGCCTCGGGCAGATGGGCGGCGAGAAATGACTTCGCGTCCTCGGGCTTCGAGTCCTTCGCGTCGGTCTTGGTGATGGCTGCGACGACGAGCTTCGAAACAGGCTTGAGGGCCACGGCCAAGGCCTCCTCCTCGTTGCCGGGGGCCCGAGTCGAATCGAGAAGGTAGAGGACGATGTCGGCGTCGGAAAAGGCCCCGCGGGCCACCTCGCCGAGCCTTTTGTTGAGCTTCTTGTCGGAGAGATGGAATCCGGGCGTATCGAGGAGGACGAGCTGCCCCTCGGGCCGATTCAAGATGCCCCGCACGGCATTCCGTGTCGTCTGGGGGACGGGAGAGACGATCGATACCTTCTCTCCGCAGAGAGCGTTCACCAAGGTCGACTTGCCGGCCGAGGGTCGCCCCACGATCGCCACAAAGGCTGACTTTGCCATTGATTCCTCACTCGAAATAATCGGCGGGCGGCTCGCGGCCCGTCCAAATCCGGAATTGCTCGGCGGATTGATGCCGCAGCATGCCAAGGCCGTTGCCGACGACGCAACCGGCTTCCCGGGCGCGCTGGAGCAGCCTGGTCCTCACCGGATTGTAGATGAGATCGAAGACGGTTTCGCGCCCCGTGAACTCGTACCAATCGAAGGGGTCGCCCGCCTCTTCCCCGCTCATGCCGATGCTGGTCGCGTTGACGATGAGATCGGCGTGGCCGAGAACGAGATCGAGGGACCGCTCGTCGTTGTAGGCCCAGGAAAAATCGTGGCGCCGGGCCAGTTCGCGCGCCTTGGAGAGGGTGCGGTTCACAATGAGGCCCTTCGCACCGAGCCGGGCCAAGACCGCGGCCACCGCACGGGCCGCGCCTCCGGCGCCGATGAGGGTCACGCGAAGCCCGGTGAGGTCGGCGCGGCCGAGAAACTCCCGGAGGGCTCGCTCGAAGCCGATCGTATCGGTATTGAAGCCATGCCAAATACCGTCGGGGCCCCGCAGCACCGTATTCACGGCCCCTATGGCCCGGGCTTCCTCGGAAACCGAGCCGAGAAGGGGAAGGATCGATTCCTTGTGTGGCACGGTTATGGCCGCCCCCCTGGCTCCCAAGGCCTCGGCCGCCTCGAGGAATTCCCGCGCATTCTCCGCCGGCACGGGAAAGAGCACGGCGTCGAGCTCCGCGCTCGCGAAGGCGGCGTTATGGAGCTGGGGAGAACGCGAACCGAGGGAAGAAACCCCTCCACCCAGGACATAGACCTTCGTTTCGGCGCCGATTCGGCGAAAACGGTAGACATCGTGGAGGGTGGCGGGATCGGGTTGACCGGGCCCCGCCACCGAGAGGCCCGCGACGATGGCGCTCGAATAGACCATGACCGACCCGAACATGTCCGCGACAATCCTGGTCGCGAAGCCGTGCGGCCCCATGCCGATGATGATCTTCTCCCGGGAAGGAAGACCCTTGGCCCAGCCTGCCAGGCGGGCGAGGTCCTCGGCGTTGCGGCACATGACCGCGATTTTCGGCGTCTCCTCGAGATTTGCCGCCAGCTCATCCCAGGCCGAGTCTAAATTCTCGGGCGGCCCTTCGAAAAAATACCGCGAGCGGATGATCCTCGTTCCGAAGATCCTGCAGGCCTCTTCCACCGCGGATACCCTGAAATCGCTCTCGAGCTCCACGTAGGTGAAATTGGCCGAGGTGTCGCTCCGCGCGTGGGTGAGGCCCTTGGCTATCATGACGAGACGGACCCCCTCGCCCTCGTCGAAGACGCCGCCCTCGGACCTTCGACGCACCGCAAGGATGCAGGGCAGACCGGCCCGCTCAGGAAAGGCGCGGAGATTGAGCATTTCGCTCATCTCGAGGTAGTCGGCCCGGAGTTCGACCAGATCGATCTGGCCTCGATAGAGGTCGAGGACGGCGAGGTCCTCGGCAATCGTCCTTCCGGTCAGGGAAAGACAGATCCTTGCCATTTCCCCTCCTATAGGTCGGCCCTGAATACGGCGATGTCGGTCACGATCCCGTCTTTGACGGTGAGCCTGAGCTGCACCGGATAACCGCGCCAGGGCAGGCGCCACACGAGGCCGTCGGCGGCCGTAAAGTGGGGCTGGCCAAGCAGGGACAAGGCCTTGTCGGAAGAATCCCCGATGAAGATGCCGAAAACCGAGCCCTTATAATCTTTGTCAAAATCGATACGCCAGACGCGGTCTGCGTACCAATCGAAATGGCTGCCGTCGCCCCAGGAAAACTCGACGTCGTCCTGCCAGACCTCCGGACCGCGTATCGCCGCCATGGAGTGAGGAACCCCTCGATCGGCCATCACCTCGGCGATGGTCTTGCCGATGTAGACCGTCGGATCGTCGGGGAGGGGCAGGCCCGCGGCGGATGCCTGATGGGTTGCGGGCGGCGGCTGAGCCGCGGCCGACTGAGCCGCAACCGATTGCCCCGGCGCGGACGCCGACGCGGCCTGATCGGGTGCTGGCCCCGTCGTCGCGCTTTGGGAAAGCGGCAACTGGCCGGAAACCGTTTGGGGCCGGTCCTGGGCACCCATGCTGGGGCCGAGGACAAGGGCGAGGAGAATGGCGACGAAGGCGGAATAGGAGCGAATCACGGGCTCACTGTAGCGGCGCCGGCCCAGGTTTACAAGCGAGTCGCTTCGCTCAGAGCGTCCGCCAGACTAGAAAGGCTATGATCACATTCGTCAGGAGGGCCACGGCGAGACAGCAGCCGGAAAGCAGGGTGGCTATCAGGGCGCTACGCTCGGCTCGACGCGCAAGTTCGCCGGGATCGCCGGCGACGGCCAGCCTCCCGATTTCGGGATCGTCGGTGGATTCGGGCGTAAATATCGTCCAGGGCCCCCGGTCACCGGGCCTCGGAACGAAGGTTGCGACCCCTTCGGGGACCTCTGTCGTCTTGCGGACCCGGTAGAGGCCGCCCCCCGGAAGGGGAGCGTCACAGGCCCTCTCCTCGTCAGCCGAGGAAAGACCCCAGCGAAAGCGGAGCGGGAGCCTGCAGAGATCGCGGACGACCCTCTCATCGAGGGCCCGCCTCCAGAAACGGCGATAGAGGAAAAAGAAGGGGAGGCCCGGGGGAAGGAGGCAGATGACGGGGGAGAGCCCCGCTATTATCGAAAGGAAAAGCACCGTGGGCAGCCAATGGGTACCCGCAAAGGCGAAGAATATCCCCAGCCCCCCCATGCCGAAGGCTATCGAAGCACGCGACAGGGGGTTCCAGTATTCGTTGCCAAGCCGTCCGCCTGCGATGAGACGGGACAGGAGGTTCGATTCCTCGCCCTCATACGACACGATCACGAGGGGTTCCGAGGGATCGTCGAAGAAGACAGGCACCCCGTGCTCGATCCTCACCGCTCCACCCACGAAGACACGGGCCGACTCGGGGAAGACCCTCACCCTGGACCAGCGGTGTCTTTCCACAAGGGAGTATCTTCCCTCGAGGGCATTGTCCCCACCCTCGTCGGCAAGGATGTGAAACCAGGAATTCCCGAGATCCACGACGGCCGTCAGGCCGGGGCTGCGGAGCCAGATCCTGTCCTCGCCCTCGAGGGCCTCGATCTCGCCATGAAAGCGTCGGCAGCCCAAGAGGGCGATCTCGCTCCCCTCCATCGACCAGGGGCCCAGGCTGAGGCGTGGTGAGCGCGAGACATCCAGAAGGCGCTCCCGGAAATGGCGCCACTGATCCCGGGTGATATAGGCGCCGATCACCGGAAGGAGAACATAGAAGAGTGCAGCCACCACCAGGGCCACATAGAAGGGTACCAGCACGCCTTGCCTCGATCTCCTTCCCGAAAGTAGGCTTAGCCTACCATGATTGAAAGGATAGCTGTAGGCGCCTTCGCCGCCAATTGCTGGATCATCCCCCTCGCCAAGTCGGCCGAGGGCGACAAGGACGGCCCGGGCGGGGCCGCTTCCTGCATCCTCGTCGACCCAGGCGCGGAGGCCGAAATGATCCTCTCCTTCCTCGACGCCCGGAGCCTCGTCCCCACCCTCATCGTCTGCACCCATGGCCACCTCGACCACATCTGCGCCATCGCTCCGCTCAAATCGGCCTTCGAGGGCCGTGGCCGCGCGATCCCCGTTTCCATCCACCGCGATGACGCGGCCTACCTGGGCGCGGAGGGCAAGGAGCGCAATAGGCGGCTCTTCCAGGACATGGGGGCGGCAAGTTTCTTCGATAGCCTGTGGACCGATGTACCCGAGGCCGACATCCTCCTCGACGAGGGCAGGATCCTCAACGGAACCAGCTGGCGGGTCATCCACACGCCGGGGCACTCGAAGGGCTCCATCTGTCTTTACGACGAGGGAGCGGGCCTCCTCATTTCGGGCGACACCATCTTTAGGGATGGGGTC
>DATKTD010000193.1:0-8522 GCA_035531315.1 Rectinemataceae bacterium | reverse complement strand
GGATCGGCCAAGGACAAGAGCGAGGCTCCCTCTCCCCACCCCGAGCTTCTTTCCGAGATCGTGCTCTTCAATCTTTTCGATGTCGGGCGTTCGATCGATCTCCGCAAGGTGGCGGCCCTCATCCCCGCCAACGAGGACTTCGACATCGTCAAGCGACGCGACACCCCCGCCTCGCTCTCCCTGCCGCGCGCCCTTACCCTGTCCCTCGGCGACGGGGCCTGTCTCGAGAACGGCGACACCGATTGCTTTTCGGCCCAGGCGAAGATCTACGCCGAGGGCGCGATAGTCCTTCTCGTCCGGATCAGGCTGCGCGTCGCCTTCGGCGACCTCAACGCGGTGCGCGGCACCATCGTCCTGAGCGGCGACCGGCATCTCAGCCTCGACTCCTGGGCCGAGGAGGGCTTCCGAAAGACTTTCGCCGCCATCCGGCCGGCCATAGAAGACGCCCGCGACATGGCGACATGCGACCGGGAGGCCTACTCCGCCTGGTGTCTCCTCGAATGCCCCGAGGATCCTACGGCCTTCGTCGAGGCCCGCCGGGAGGCCGCGGCCTCCTTCCTCATCGGCGAGGCCGACGGAGCCGACCTCCATCCGAGCCAGATCCTCGAGACCCTCGGCCATCCGCTGTCCTACCGCCGCGACGACCTCGCCATCTTCGACCTCGACCGCTGTCTCATCATCGACCCGCGTCGCGACTACGAGGATCTCCTCCTCATCATCGAGCACGCGAACTGGCAGCTCCTCGAGCTCCGCGTCCTCGACAAGCTCCTCGACCGCTGGCTCGACGAGGCCGAGGACGAGGTCCAGGGCCTCAAGTCGGGCAAGGCGATGCGCCGCGCCGCCAAGGCAAGGACGAGTTCCGCCCAGGCCAACCTCGCCAGGCTCCAGTCGCTGCGCTTCGACGCCCTCTTCATCCTCGAGAACCTCGAGAATTCCTCGAAGATCATCGGCGACTACTATCTCGGCCAGGTGTATTCGCAATTGTGCGATATTTTCAACACCGATGGCTGGAAGTGGTCGGTCGAGCGACGCCTCGACATCCTCGAGAACGTCTACGACATGGTGAAGTCGGCCTCGAGCGAGCGCGTCATCCTCACCCTCGAGATCGTCTTCATCGTCGTCTGCGTCATTTTCCCCGTCATTCAGATACTCCAGGTGTTCCTCGTAAAGTAGGGGCGCGCCTGGCTGGAGGTCGGCCGAAGGGCCGGCCCATCGCGCGAAACCAGGAGAAGTCATGGTAGATCCCAGGATCAAGAAGCTGGCCCGCATCCTCGTCGATTATTCGATCAAGGCGCAAAAGGGCGAGAAGGTCCTCGTTCAGGACACGAACGCGGAACCCGAATTCGTGCGGGCCATCGTCGAGGCGATCCACGACGCCGGAGCCCTGCCCTTCGTCACCCTCCGGGATCGCACGATAGACCGATCCCTCTTCGCCCGCGCCACCGAGGCGCAGCTCGAGCTCCAGGCCCGCTTCGAGGCCGAGCGCATGAAAGAGATGGACTGCTACATCGGCTTCACCTCGCTGCGAAACCAGTTCGCCTGGGCCGACATGCCCGGCGAGCGCATGGACGCCTACAATCGCATCGTCTCGAAGAGGGTCCACCACGACATACGCGTGCCGAAGACCCGCTGGGTGGTGCTCCGCTACCCCTCGCCCGCCTTCGCCCAGCTCGCCTCGATGAGCGAGGAGGCCTTCGAGGACTGGTACTTCGACGTCTGCACGATGGACTACGCGAAGATGTCGCGGGCGATGGACGGCCTCGTCGAGCTCATGGCGAAGACCGACCGCGTGCGCCTCGTCGGGCCCGGCACGGATCTTTCCTTCTCGATAAAGGGCCTGCCCCCCATCAAGTGCGACGGCTCGATGAACATTCCCGACGGGGAGGTCTACAGCGCCCCCCTGCGCGACTCGGTGGAGGGGGTTATTTCGTACAACGCGCCATCGGAGCACGACGGCTTCACCTTCGAGCGCATCCGTTTCGAGTTCTCGAAGGGGAAGATCGTCAAGGCGACCTCCAACGACGAGGCGAGGATCAACCGCGTTCTCGACCTCGACGAGGGAGCACGATACGTCGGCGAGTTCGCGATCGGCGTCAATCCCTTCATCACCAAGCCGATGAAGGAGACCCTTTTCGACGAGAAGATCGCGGGTTCCATCCACTTCACCCCCGGGAACTCCTACGACGACTGCTTCAACGGTAACCGCTCGGCCCTCCATTGGGACCTCGTCCTCATCCAGACCCCCGAGTGGGGCGGCGGCGAGATCTGGTTCGACGGCCGCCTCGTGCGCAAGGACGGACGCTTCGTCGTACCGGAGCTCGAGGCCCTCAATCCCGAAAACCTGAAGTAAGGAGGAAGCGATGATAGCAATGATGATCTTGACCGTGCTGGGGCTCGCGCTTTTCGAGACGATCTCGAGCATCGACAACGCCATCATCAACGCCGAGGTCCTCGGCACGATGGGAGCGAAGGCGCGGAAATGGTTTCTCACCTGGGGGATCTTCTTCGCGGTCTTCCTCGTGCGAGGCCTCCTGCCCTGGCTCATCATCTGGGTGGCGACCCCGGGCATAGGGCCCATCGAGGCCTTGCTCGCGACCTTCTCGAACGACCATCGCGTCATCGCGGCCGTGGAAGAGGCGAGACCGCCCCTCCTCATGGCCGGCGGCGTCTTCCTCGTCCTCCTCTTCCTGCACTGGCTCTTCCTCGAGGAAAAGCACTACGGCCTCCCCGGCGAGCGCTTCATCTCGCGGCAGGGCGCCTGGTTCTACGCCATCGCGTCCCTCCTCCTCCTCGGAGCGGTCGGTTTCGGCCAACGCGTGTCGGGTGGCCTGGCCTTCGCCGCCGTCATCGGCTCGACGGCCTTCTTCATCGTGCACGGTTTCAAGGAGACGGCCGAGCGGCAGGAGGAGGGGCTCGCGGGCTCGGCCCTCTCCGACCTGGCCAAGCTCCTCTACCTCGAGGCCATCGACCTGACCTTCAGCATCGACGGGGTACTCGGCGCCTTCGCCTTCACGCTGTCGGTGCCCCTGATCCTCCTCGGCAACGGCCTCGGCGCGGTGGTGGTGCGACAGCTCACGGTGGGCAACATCGAGCGCATCCGAAGGCTCAAGTACCTCAAGAACGGCGCCATGTACTCCATTCTCGGCCTCGGTTCCGTGATGGTCGCCGAGGGCTTCGGCGTGGAGCTGCCCCAATGGATCACGCCCCTCCTCACCTTCGCCATTGTGGGCTGGTTCTTCGGGAAGTCGCTGAGGGAGGCGAAGTCGGCCTGAGGCCTGCTCTGGCGCATCGCGGGCAATGGCGGTGCGCGGCGGACGGTGGCGGCGCGCGGCCCGATCGGGGGAGGCCGCCTTGTCTCGCTCGGTGGCCGGCGCCGCGCCTTACGAGGCTGTTCCGGGCGCCGCGGCCTACGAGGCTGTACCGGGCGCCGCGCCTTACGAGGCTGTTCCGGGCGCCGCGGCCGCGGTCTCTTCGTCGCCGAAACGGCGCCCGCTTTCCTTCATGAAGGGCAGGAAGAGGGCCGCGACGAGGAGGAAGAGGGCCGAGATGACGAGGCTCAGCGTGAATGGCCCCTTCCCGTCGCGGATGGCGTCCATGAAGAACACGAAGACGACCGAGACCTGGCCGAAGAGCTGGATGAGACCGTTGGTCGTGCCCTCGGGGACGGGCCAGGTGATCTCCGTCGAGTACTGCATGCCCACGGGCATGACGCTCGTCAGGAAGAAGCCGAGGAAGAAGGCCGCGATCGAGATCGCCAGGAGGCTCGTCGCGAAGGTCAGGCCGATGAGGGAAGGAATGGAGGCCACGATGCCGAGGAGCATCCAGGGCTTGCGTTTTCCGCTGCGATCGGAGAGGCCGGGGATGATGACCGCGCCGAGGATGCCGCCGATCAGGAGGAGGGCCCCGAGATTGCCGGCCTCCGCGGCGCCGAAGCCACGCGAGGCCACGATCGGCTCGATCCAGGTCGTGACACCGTTGAAGAGGCCCATGCCCACGAAGACGATGATGCTGAACAGGACGAAGGAGCGGTGCCCGAGGGCCTCGCGGAGTCCGTCGACCATGAGGGCCTTCTCGCCCTTGGCTGAATGGCCCACCGGCACCTTCGGATACTCGCGGGCCACGAGCACGAAGATCGCCCCCGAGGCGAGGGCCGCCGTCGCGTAGATGATCTGTATTCTCGGCAGGTCGAAGGATTGGGCGAGGATGGGGGTCAGGGCCATGCCCACCGCGATCCCGAGGAGGTTCGAGAGGGTGATGAGGCCCACCGCCGTCGCCCTCTCCTTTTCCGGGCACCAATGGGCGGGCACCTTGGTCCAGGCGTTGAGAAAGAAGGGTTGGGCGATCGCGAGGCCGATGGTGCCGACGAGGGCCAGGACATAGTTGGCGCCGGCGAGACCGCGGAGGAAGGCGAAGGCGACCATGATGGCCGAGCCGAGGCCGACCATTTTCTTGAAGCCGAAACGATCGATGAGCCAGGCCACGGGTATGGCGAGGGGAACGTAGGCGATCATGAAGAGCATCGCGAAGAAGCCGATCGAGAGCTCGGAGACTCCGTAGAAGCCGGCCGCCTCGGCGGAGACCGGGGCATAGCAGATCCAGAGCACCTGGATGATGAAGTTGACGAGCATGAAGGAGGCGATAACCGCCCATCGCCAGGGCGACGCGCGCCCGACCGAAGCCTGCATTGTATTCCTCTCGCTTTCCGCCGCCGCGATCCAGACATGGCGCGACGGCGGAGATTGCGACAAGGATACAGGGATTGGGAGCTTCGTCAATGTCCAATCTCGCCCGCCCTCCCGCCCTCCCGCCCTCCCGCCGAAGGCGACGCTCAGGCGCCGGGCATCTTCCTCGAACCAGGCTTGACCGAGGGGATGCCCCTGGCGCAGAGAGGGCAGGCCGATGCTTCCCAGCTCGTTGCGGGGAGGGTGGCGGCGGCGAAGATCGGCCATTCGACCGGGACGCCCTCGGCCCGACGGTCCACCACGCAGGCGAGGGCGACGACTATGCCGCCCGCCGCCTCTATGGCTCGCGCGCTTTCGCCCGAGGACTTTCCCGTGGTGACGACGTCCTCGACGATGATGACCCTCTGCCCCGGCCTGATCTCGAAACCCCGGCGAAGGCTCATCTTCTGCTCGTCGTCGCGCTCGGTGAAGATGGCGGGCAGGCCGAGGGCCTTGCCCACGACGAAGGCGGGAAGGATGCCACCCATGGCCGGGCCGACGACGAGGTCGAAGTCGAGGCGACCCGCCCCGAGCTCCTCGCGGAGGGAGGCCGCCACGCCGGCCATCGCCTCCTCGGCTCGGTCGGGATGCTGGAAGAGCCTGGCGCACTGGAAGTAGCGGTCGGAGTGCCGGCCGGAGCTGAGGAGAAAGTGTCCCTCCAGCATGGCGTCGGATTCTTTGAGAAGCTCGATGGTCTTGTTCATTGTGTCTTCCTTTCGGCGCCACGAGGCGCCTTCGTGTTCGGCCGCGGCGAGGGCGGTCGGCGTCGTCGGCTCATCGCGGACGGGCGAGGCCGACGACGTCCCGGATGCCGCCGTAGCCGCGCTCGCGCAGGAAATCGGCGATACCACTGATTATGTCGCGCATCGTTCCCGGATCGGCGAAGGTCGCCGTGCCGACCTCGACGGCCACCGCCCCGGCCATGAGGAACTCGAGGGCGTCCCTCGCCGTGGCGATGCCGCCCATGCCGATGACGGGGACGCCGACGGCGCCGACCACCTCCCACACCATGCGGAGGGCTATGGGCCTGATCGCCGGTCCCGAGAGGCCGGCGCTGACATTGTCGAAGACCGGCCGGCCCCTCTCGATGTCGATCGCCATGGCCTTGAAGGTGTTGACGAGGCTGAGGGCGTCGGCCCCTTCCTCCTCGCAGGCCCGGGCCACCCCGACGAGGTCGGGGGCGTTGGGCGAAAGCTTGACGACCAGGGGCTTTCCCGTGCGCGCGCGGACGAGGCGCACGACCTCGGCCGCCACGGCGGGGTCGAGGCCGAAGTTCATGCCACCATGTTTGACGTTGGGGCAGGACACGTTGAGCTCGATGGCGTCCACGCCCACCGCCCCGTCGAGGAGGGAGGCGCCTTCGGCGTAGGACTCGAGACTGCCGCCCGAGAGGTTGGCGAAGACGATGGTCCCGAGGTGCTTGAGGCCGGGGAGCTCCCTCTCGATGAAGGCGGGGATGCCGGGATTCTCGAGGCCGATGGAGTTGATGAGACCCGAGGGCGTCTCGTGGAGCCGCTCTCCCTTGTTGCCAGGCCTCGCTTCGAGGGTGAGGCCCTTGGTCGCGATGCCGCCGAGGCTGGATGCGTCGACGAGGCCCGCGTATTCGTGCCCGTAGCCGAAGGTGCCGGAGGCGGCGATCACGGGGTTCTTGAGCCTGAGCCCCGCGAAGGAGACGGAAAGGTCGGGCGCCTCTTCCTTGGGAAGGGCCTCGCGCGGCGCCGAAGACGGCTTGTCACTCATCGAAGAAGACCTCCTCCGCCCTGAATATCGGCCCTTCGACGCAGGCGCGGCGATTGCCTTTCGTGGACCTTACAGTGCAGCCCAGACAGGCCCCGACCCCGCAGGCCATGCGGCGCTCCAGGCTGAGCCAGGCGGGCACGCCCGCCTCCCGAGCCAGGCGGGCGAGGGCGCGGAGCATGGGTTCCGGGCCGCAGGCGTGGACGCTCGCGTAGCGCGAGGCGTCGAAGCCATCGAGGACGCGCCCCTTCCTCCCCGCGCTACCATCCTCGGTGAATACGAAGGTTTCGCGGGGCACAAGGTCTTCGAGACCCCAGGAAGCGGAACGGAAACCGGCATAAATGTCATAACTCTTTGCTTTTAGCGCGCGGGCGAGGAAGGCGAGGGGGGCGAGGCCTATGCCGCCGCCGACGAGGGCTATCGGCTTCGCCCCGCCGCCGCCCTCCCCGCCGGCCGCCGAGATCGCGGCGAAGTCCCAGGTCGAACCCAGGGGCCCCTCGAGCATAAGGCCATCGCCTGGACGGAGTTCCCCGAGCTCCCGCGTGCCCTCTCCTCGCTGGGCTATGACGAAGGCGAGGCTTCCCTCCTTCGCGTCGAAGACGGAGATGGGCCGCCCGAGAAGCAGCGACGACCTCGCGGCCCGCATCATGAAGAATTGACCTGCTTCGGGAGCCGGTCCCTGCCAGGAGGCCACGAGCTCGAAGATCCCCTCGCCGAGGGGTCGCGTGGAGAGGACGGCCTCGCGCCTGTAGTCGCGTCCCTCCTCCCCGCAAGCGCGGCCTTCGCCGTCGACCTGGCTCATCGCGGACCCGCGCCCGAGGGCCCGGAGGCTTGGGGCCCTCCCTCGAGGCTGCCGCCCGGCCCTCCGAGCTTGGCCGCACTGGCGACGGAGTCCCGGATGGCGTCTCGCATGTGGCGGGCGGCCTCACGGGCCGCGGATGCCGCCGCCTCGAGGTCGGTATCTTCGGTGGCGAGGCCGGCGGCCGACCAGGCCTTGAGTATGGAGCGGCTCGCGTTGACTATGCCGCCGTTGCCCCTCTCGAGGAGGAGGGCCGCGTCGTCGGCGGCTCCGCCCTGGGCCCCGTAGCCGGGAATGAGGATGAAGACGCCGGCAAGGCGGGAGCGGAGGGAGGCAGCCTCCTCCCTCTCGGTGCAGCCGACGACGGCGCCGAGGGCACCGTAGCCCTGCAGTCCGCGTCCTCGCCCCGCAAGGGCCGCGAAACGGCGGCCGACCTCGTCGTAGACCCGGCCGCCCTTGGCGAGCTCGAGGGCCTCGAAGTCGCGCATGCCCGGATTGGAGGTGCGCACGAGGCCGAAGAGACCCTTGCCTCTCTTCTCGGCCTCCTCGAGCCAGGGCTCGATCGAGTCGAGACCCATGTAGGGGTTGAGGGTAACGCAGTCGGCCTCGAAATCGCCGGAGAAATGCGCCCTGGCGTAGCGGCTGGCGGTGTCGGCGATGTCGCCGCGCTTTATGTCGGCGATGACCACCATCCCGCGCGAACGTACCAATTGCAATGTCTTGGCGTAGGCGGCCAGACCCTCGAGGCCGAGTTCCTCGTAATAGGCGATCTGAACCTTGAAGCAGGCCGCGTAGTCGGCCGTCGCCTCGATGAGAGCTGCGTTGTAGGCGAGGATGGCCTCCGCGGGGGAGGGGAAGGCCGACCTCACCTTGGCGGGCAGGTAGTCGAGGGCCGTGTCGAGACCGACGCAGACAGGGCCCCGCGCCTCGACGGCGGCGTAGAGGCGGTCCATCGCGACGGCGCTTGCGGCGCCGTCGCGAGCGCTTGCGGCGCCGTCGCTCATGTCGTGGGCGCCCTCGCGATTCGTTCGCTTTTGCTGGCCTTCGTCAGTAGTGGTCATGGACGATTCTCCCTTCGTGGATTGTCATGAGGACGCGGCCGCGGAGCCGTCGGCCGGATAAGAGCGTGTTGGCGCCGCGGGAGCGGAAGCGCAGCGGTTCGACGAGCCATTCCTCGTCGGGATCGACCAGGACGAGGTCGGCACGGGCGCCGACTTCGAGGAGGCCGCGATCGAATAGGCCCATGATCCGGGCCGGATTCGAAC
>DATKTD010000192.1:0-31923 GCA_035531315.1 Rectinemataceae bacterium | reverse complement strand
TGGCGAAAGAAGCGGGATTCTCGAAACCCTGGAATCGCTCGGCGCGGCCGATATCAAGTACCTTCCCTTGAGAGACGTCATGCGCCTGGGATTTCCCCTGAACAGCCCCCGTTCTCTGCGACACGCGGTCTTGATCTGCGGCACCAAGAAGTAGACGGAAGACCCGCCTGAAACTAGAAGTCGAAAGTCGGCACAGATACGATCGAAGGATGGCTTATGAACATCACAGCATTGTTTTCAATCTTCAGCGTGTTTATCGCCGCCCCGGCGATCGTATTCGGATTCATTTATACGATGCGCAGGGGCAAGGATCGGGTGGAAGAACTTCGACTGAAGAAGGAAATGTTGGAGTTGGAAGTGGAAAAGGAAAAGCTGCATCTTCTGGCCCTAACCGAGGAAAACAGAAAATACGATCGGCTGATCGAATCGAGACAGGATGTCCGCTAAACCCGCAATTCCCGGTCGTCGATCGGGAAAGACGAACAGAATCCCTTTGGAATCTTCTGCGCCGGTCAGCTGAAGACGGGAAATGCCCCCCTCCCTATTTTGCGGCAGAGGCTCCCAGAAATGATACAGCCCCTCCTTTAGGAGGGCCTGAACGCTCTTGACCGGGGACAATAACCCGCTTTGCCGTGAGGCAGAACTCCGCTTCCATCCTCGTATCCTCGAATCGCCCGCCGGAATATCGGTACGCGGTCTTCCCCGACGCTTCGTCCCGGCCCGCGACGACGATAATGATGAAGTATCATTGCCCGTGCGTTTGGTTTGCAGGACGACCAGGCTCAGCAAAATCGCCAAATATCTAGGGAAGAGCCGGATCCTTGCGTATTATTGCATGAAGGAGGCCCTACTGTGCCCGAGATGACGAAAGACGAAAAGAGCATCGAAAGAATCCATCGAATGGCATTCGGCAGAGTCTACCCTCTATATCTTCAGAAAGCCGAGAGAAAAGGACGCAGCGAAGAAGAAGTGGATGAAATTATCTGTTGGCTTACCGGATACAGCAAAGATGAAATGAGGCAGCAGATAATAACCGGCAACGATTTCGAGACTTTTTTCGCGCAGGCACCCCGAATTAACGCGAAGGCGTCTTCCATAACCGGCAAGATTTGCGGCCACCGTGTGGAGGAAATAACCGACAAGGTAGTCCAGAGAGTTCGATATCTGGACAAGTTAATCGACGAACTGGCGAAGGGCAGGCCGATGGAGAAAATCTTGAGAAGATGAATTCTTCCAGCAGGACTAGACGCCATGAGCAGAAACGCGTCGGGCTGCCTCGAGCCGCCCCCTCGCGGCGACAACTCGGCATTTGGCTGGCGAGATGCGCGCCGTTTCGTTTCGCATTCGCAAAAGAACCGATCATGCATTACAATCTCGACATCACCTACATCGCTTCTAGCGCGCAGTTTCATGGCTCTGCATATCGCGCCATTTTCGATTCAATGAAAGTCGTTGCCGGAAGGCCATTCGGAAGGAGATGCAAGAAATGCTGATCACGATAATCATCGTAACTGGTCTCGTCATAATGACAATCGCGGCGGCCGGCTTCGACTATCTAGGAAAGAAAAGGATCAAAGAAGAAAAAGAACTCGAAAAAAAGATAAGAATTCTCGAGGAAAAAATCAATTTGCTCGAAAGCGGCCAAGAAGAAAGACAGCTGAAAATCGAAAGGCTCGAAAACGAGACGAAATTCATGGGAAGTCTGCTGGAAGACAAGGCGAAGTAGTCATTGTCGGATTGTCGCCCCTTGTCTTGCGGTCCGCCCGTCCCGCTGTAAAATGGAGGAGTACCGCCAATTCCTGGAAGGGGGCCTCCATGATGCGGTCAAGACACATCCCGATGTGCGCGGTCCTCGGCGCCATCCTCCTCATACATGGCTGCTCGCGAGGATCCCCTCCCCCCACTCCGGCGCCGGCGCCGGCGCTTCCCTCAGTCAATCTCCTATGGGAGTCCAGAGGCTCCGAAAATCTCCCGTTACAACGCGTCATCGCCATTAAAAGGGCCACAGACGGAAAGATCTGGGTTGCGGAAGGCGGCGCCGACAGAGAAGTCTACACGGGCAGATTCTTCATCTTCGATCCCGCCGGGGCCTTCGTCGAGACCTGGGGCAGAACGGGAGAAGGGCCGGGAGAGTTTATCTTTAGTCGGGGGACCACATCCGACGGTGCCGACATACTTTTCCTTCCCGACGGCTCCTTTCTCGTGGCCGACTCCCTCAATGCCCGCATTCAGCGATTCGACAAGAATCGGCACCTCGTCCGGGCCTGGGGATCCGGGGACGCACTTCCCTCGGCGCCCACGGGCCTCGCCCTCGCCGCCAACGGCGAAGTCCTCGCGCTGTTCAATAACCGACCGGAGATACAGCGCTTTCAACCCGACGGAAGCTTCCTCGGGATGATCTCAGCGGGTTTGAAACGCCCCATGGGCATCTGCGTGGATCCATTCGGACGCATATGGGTTTCCGATCGCAATTTTGCCTCGGATAAACTTGTCGACGGCATCGTTCGCGTCTTCGATCCTGAGGGTAAGCCCCTGTTCGAGTGCGGAGACCGCGAGGGGGATTTCACCGGACTGCGCAACCCGGGCGACCTTGCCGCAGACGCCTCGGGCAGGGTCTACCTTGCCGACAATTATCACCATCGCTACGTGCTGTTCTCCCCGGAAGGCAAAGTGCTGACGACCATCGGACAGAGGGGAACGGGGGGACTGGGCTTCAATTACACGAACGGTGTGGCGATCGCGGAAAATGGCGACCTGTATCTGGGCGATTGGACCGGCGGACGGCTTCTCCGTGTCTCGCTATCCGGTCTGCCCTGATCGCCGAGCGCCTGAGAGAACGGCAGGATCTGTGGCGGCCTCACTGGATGAACCGCCCCGGGTTTGCCGGAGCCTTTTCTATTTGAGTCCGGCTCCTACGGCCAGACCTTCCTCTTGAGTATAGTACGCCTCCTCGAATTCCGCAGGCGGGACATTCCCGATTGGTTCGAGTAGCCGCCTGTTGTTGAACCAGTTAACCCACTCGAGGGTCGCATACTCTACAGCCTCTAGGTTTTTCCACGGGCCGCGGCGATGGATCACCTCGGCCTTGTAGAGCCCGTTGATAGTCTCGGCCAAGGCGTTGTCATAGGCGTCGCCGACGCTCCCGACGGAGGGCTTGATGCCGGCCTCCAACAAGCGTTCGCTGTAGCGGATCGCCAGGTACTGTGTTTGATGCAAGCTGAAATTCCCTGAAAGAGGGAGCGATCGGCAATTCTTTGCAGATCGGCTCGACTCCCTGGCCTAGGCGGTGTTCGTCGATGAAGGCGACCATCACCTCTGTTTGCGGTCGAGCTCCGCCTTGGCGAAATATGCTGACGCCAGACGGAGGATTTCGTTGGCCTTCTTGAGCTCGCGATTCTCCCGCTCGAGCGCTTTGAGCCGTTCCCGCTCACTCGTCGTCAGCCCGGGCCGCTCACCCCGATCTCGCTCAGCCCGTCGAACCCAACTTCGGAGCGTCTCGGCTGAACAGCCAATTTTCGCTGCCACGGACTGGATGGCCGCCCATTGGGATCCCGCGACATCTGCTTGCTCCCCGACCAGCCGCACCGCCCGCTCCCGCACCTCGGGGGAAAACCTGTTTACTTTGCCCATGACCTAATCCTCGCAGAGATTCAGGGCTCCGGCAAACCCGGGGCGGTTCACAGCGATGCACATGGTGAACAGCCAGTCGATCTTGGACTTCCCGCGAACTTTTGCCTTCCGCAGCATCCCGACCGTCTTCGCCCAACCGAAGATCTCTTCGACCCGCTTCCGTTTTATCTGGCTGATGGCGTAGCTCTCGTGCCGGGTTGTCCTTCCATCGACCGACTTCCCGCCCTTCCGCGCCGCGATATGTGGCGTGATGTTCTTCTCGCGAAGAGTTGCGGCGAACTCGGCCGCATCATAGCCTTTGTCGGCGCCGAGCGTGCGCCGCTTTCGGCCTCGGAGTCTTCCGACTATGGTCTTTGCGGCATCGCGTTCAGCGGTGCCACTGGCGAGGGTGACTTCGGTATCGACCACCAGGCTGTTTCTGTTCTCCATGAGCACATGCCCCAGATAGACGAGCTTCGACTCCGCGCCATTCGACTTCCGGTACAGTCGGGCATCACCGTCGGTCTTCGATTCGTGGGTATCGTTCGACCGCGCCTGGCCGCGGAAATCCACGTCCGGATTCCTGTCTCCGCCGGGGTCCTTCGGGGCCGTGCCGCTCTCTTTCGGCTGGAAGCTCTTCATGCTTGCTCAGGCTTCGATGAGCGTGCTGTCGACCGTGAAGTGCTCATCCGACAGGAACCGCTTCCTCCGCGCGCGCCCGACGACCTTCGAGAAGAAAAGCCGGGCAATATCCGATTCGAGGAGCCGATCGCTGTTCTTGGTGAAGGTCGAGTGGTCCCATACCGGCGCGCCCAGGCCCAGTCCGATGAACCACGGGAACAAGTTGTTGAAGTCGATCTGTTCCATGAGCTGGCGTTCGCTGCGGACCGAGTACAGGATCTGCAGGATGGAGGCGCGGAGCAGATATTCCAGCGCGACGGAAGGTCTTCCCGAATTGGCGTAGATGGCGTCGAGATCCTTGTCAATCTCGCGCAGGATCTCGTTCACCATCACCTTGAATGGCCGAATAATGAACGATATGGAAAGATAAAAAAAGAAAAGCCACCAAATTTCTCTGATGGCTTTTTCTAGTCCTCATCGGGAATTACACCGATTCCTGTAGAACTTGGCTGACTTACAGATACCTATAGCAGGGGCAGGACTCGAACCTGCGACCTCCGGGTTATGAGCCCGACGAGCTGCCAACTGCTCTACCCTGCGTCGTGGTGAGTTGACAATATAGAAACGGGCGAGTTTGGTCAATGCTTTCGGAGATAATTCGAGCTGGGTTCGTTTTATATCCGAAAGCAATCGTTTCGGAAAATGAACCAAATTGGAGCATCCCTACAAACGGAAGAGCCGCCTGATGCGGGCATTGTGGAGGACGCGAAGGTGGACGTAAATCAGGAAGCCGGAGACCGGTATGAGCGAGGCGGCGACGACCCCCGACCAGCGGATGCGGATGCCGCCGAGGAGGGCCAAGGAAAGGCTTCCTTCGATGCCGAGGCAGCTCAGGGTGGCGGCCAGAAAGAAAAATGACATGGCAAGGAGGGGGCGCCACTTGGTGAGTCCGGAAATGTAAAAGGCGAGGCCGAAGGAGGCCTCGACGATGACGGCGATGGGGATGCCTATCGGCCAGGCCCAGGACAGCTGTCCTTCGACGAAATCGAGGGCCAGGAGGTAGGCGGGAAGGGCCAGGAAGGCTATCGGGAGGCCGAGGGCGGGCTTTGCCCTGAGCTCGATGAGGGCGGTGAGTACCACCCAGACGAAGGTAAGTGAGGAAAGGGGATAGAGGGCCCAGCTCAGGTTTTCGGTCGTGAGGAGGTTGACGGCGCAGACGGCGATGGCGGAGATGAGGGTCGAGACCGAAAGGACCTCCCAGCGAAGGGTGTCGCGCTCGCGGCCGCCGGCCGCCGATGCGAAATCCTTGTCCTCGACGGATGGATCCCCGGAGCGGGTATCCATGGCGCTCAGGCTCTCGAGTCCGAGGCCTCGTGCCGCGCGCGCGGCCCGCTCTTCGTCGCCGAGCTCGGTGACGGCGGAGGCTCCGCAGAGGGGGCACTTCAAGGCGGAGGCAGCTAGTTCGACACCGCAATTGGGGCAGTATGGCACGTCAATCCTCCTTGAAATTGCATTCGACCAGGACGGGGATGCCCAGAGCCTGGAGGCGGGAGAAGAAGCGGCGTTCCAGATCCCGCGAGACCGCGAGACTCCCGAAGGCGCAGTGGAGCTTCCCCTTCCAACTAAGGACCGTGGCCCCCGTCAGGATGGTCGTCGAGGGCGTACCGACGAAATCGAAGCGGTCGATCCGATCCTCGATGGCGGCGGGCATCCTCACGGCGCCGAGATTCGAGATGAGTCCCGAGATCATGTTCGTGCCGAAGTGGGCGTAGAGGCTGCGCATCAGCGGGGCCTTGAAGGCGAGGGGAATGGCCCGGATCGAGAGGGAACGGCCTCCGCGCACGTTTCGGGTTATGTGGCGCTTCATGCCCTGGGCGTCGATCTCCTGTCCAAGCTGATGATGGACCTTCGCAGCGATCTCGGCCAGGGTTCTCGGCCCTAACCTCAGGTCGAGCCAGGCATGGACGAAGAGGCTGAAGTTGCGGTTGGTCTTCGTTTCGAAGAATGAGCGCATGTTGACGGGTATTTCTATGGAGAGCTGGGGGCGGCGGAACGAGCCGGAGGTCCCGGACCATATGGACTGCATGGCCTCGAGGTAGACTGCGGCCAGGAATTCCGTCAGGGAGACCCGGTATTCCTTCGACTTCGCGAGGGCGGGGCCGAGGTCGATGAGGCCCATCATGACGCGATGGCTGCCACGGGCCAGTCTTTCGCTCCTCAAATGGAAGGCGGCCGGCGCCTGGGGCGGGAAGGGGTACTTCCCTGGATAGTATTTGTTGTAGGCATCCTCGGTTTCCTCCGGGTCGGGCCGGGCATCGAGGTCGAAAAAGTCGATATCGGGGCCGATGGTCTCCCGGTCGAGACGCCTGTCCCCCGGGTCGAGGATGCGGAAGTATTCCACAAGGAGGTTTTTGAGAAAGCGCATGCCTCCCGTGCCGTCGGCTATGACATGGCTGAACTCGCAGGCTATGGTGCGATCCCTGGTCCGGACACGGAACAGGACCGTACCGCGGCGATGCATGTCGAAGCCCTGGCAGGGAGAAACCGAGTCGGCCTCGACGCGGATGGCTTCCGGATGGGGGACGAGGTAGTGCCAAAAGAAGCCACGCCTGAGTTCCACGGCGAAGTAGGGGAAGCGGGCGACCACGCGGTCGAGGGCGGCCTGCAGGACGGGGAGGCGCACGATCTCGGTGAGGGTCGCGGAGAGCCTGAAAAGAGAGGTTTCCACCGGGCCCGAGACGGCCGGCATGATGATGGCCGCATTGTCGAGGGCGTACCAGGAGCCGGCGTCGTCGGTGAAGCCGAGCGAGGCCTTACGTCTGTTGCGGGCCTGGTGGTCAATCCTGCGCATTATGTCCTTTCGACGGGTCGCGCCACCCGTCGGTTGCGGCCTACAGGAAGGGAACCATGGGTATCAGGAGGACGAGGACGACGGCGAAGGCGAGGGCCGGCAGGAAGTCGCCCGTCTTGAGTTTCTTGAGATCGAGGAGGTTGATCCCGATCATTATGACCAGGGCCCCGCCGATGCCGGTCAGCTCGGCGAGCATGAGATCGCTCACCCAGGGTTTGACCCATACCGAGATGAGGGTGAGGAGGCCCTGGTAGACGAGGACGCTGATGGAGGCGAAGGCGACACCGGGGCCCATCGCGCTCGCGAAGAGTATCGAGATGAAGCCGTCGAGGACGCTTTTCGTGAGGAGGAGGGAGTAGTCCCCCTCGGTTCCCGCCTTGAAGGAACCGACGATGGCCATGGCGCCCGAGCAATAGAGCACCGAGGCCGAGAGGAAGCCGAAGGCGAAGCTCGAGTCCTCCTCCCCCTTGGCGAAGCGGGACTTGAGGAACTCGCCGAATTTGAGGACAGCCCCCTCGATGTCGAGGAGGGTGCCGACGAGGCCGCCGCCTATGAGGGCGATGGCGAAGGCGAGAATGTGGGTGGTCTTGAGGGCCATCTGTATGCCGATAACCGTGGAGACGATGCCCGCGGCCGTGAAAATGGCGAGTTCGTAGCGTTTCGAGAGCCCTTTTTTGAGAATGAGACCGATGAGGGAGCCGACAATGATGGAAGCCGCGTTGATGAGGGTGGCGAGCATCGAAATACACTCCTTGGCTATCCTGAACCATGACGCATATCGCGTCTTGACCGCACGAAAACGACTATAGCATACTCTCCCTGCTATGGAGGCGAGGCGATGACGAATCCGCAGGTGATGCCGGCTGTCGAGACCGGCATGCGGACAGAGGCCAGGATATTCTGCGCAAATTGCATCCATTGCAAGCTTGTTCCCTCTCCTTCCGGGAATGGCCACTACCGGCTTCGCGTCCGTTGCGACGCCGGCAAGTGGCGAAAGCCCCTCGGAGAGGAAAAAATCTACAAGTACTTCACTGTCGCGCGTCGCAGCATCGAGTCCTGCGAAGCCTACGAGGACATGGGCGAGGCCGATGAGTACCTCCACGACCTCCGAAGTTTCCTTCCGACCAGCGACGAAGAATACGATTCATGACGGAGTTCCCCTTGAAAGCGTTCACGAAAAAAGGGACAGGAGTCGCCCTCGCGCTCCTCGTCGCCGCCCTCGCCCTGGCGTCCTGCAAGACGGCCCCGGTGGTCATCCCGGCCGATCTCGACGCCCCTTCCCTCATCCTCAAGGCCCAGGAGGCCTCGGACGCCAGCAACTACTCGCTGTCGCTCCGCTATTACCAGGCTCTGATCGACAATTGGGGGAGCGATCCCTCCAATCTGGCCACGGGCAAGTACGAAATCGCCTTCATCGCCTATAAACAGGGCGAAAAGGCGAAGGCCAAGGAATTGTTCACCGACCTCCTGGCCATGTACGACGCTCCCGGCGGAAGCGCCCTCCCCGACCGCTACAAGGTCCTGGCCCAGAAGCTCCTCGCGGAACTCCAGTGATTCCCCCCGGGGGAAAGGTGCGGAGCCGGTGGAACATACCAAGGTCATAGGAATCTGCGGGGGCTCCGGTTCGGGGAAGACCACGATAGTCCGGAAGATCTCCGAACTCGTGGGCGACTTCGTCTTCATCGCCCAGGACAACTACTACAAGTCGGCCGAGTACATCTCCAATTCGAACATCACTGCCTTCAATTTTGATCGTCCCGACGCCTTCGACAACAGTCTCCTCATCGAGCATCTCGACGCCCTGCGCGACGACAGGCCCATCGACATGCCCGTATATGATTTCGTGCACCATCGCCGGAAGGAAGAGCGCCTTCACGTCGAGCCGAGCAAGCTCGTGATCTTCGAGGGCATCATGATTTTCAGCGACCGCGAGGTCAGGAACCGCATCGACCTCAAGATCTTCGTCGACACGCCCGACGACATCCGTTTCATCCGCCGGCTCAACCGCGACATCAAGGAAAGGGGTCGCACGGTGGATTCCGTCATCGAGCAATACCTCACGGTGGTGCGCCCCGGACATTACGAGTTCATCGAGCCGACCAAGCAATTCGCCGACATCATCATTCCCGAGGGCGGGCAGAACGAGAACGCCCTCAACGTCCTCGTGACCTTCATCAATTCCATCCTCGCGGCACGGTCCTGATGCGAGGGGCCAATAGCGCGACGCCGGCCTCAGGTCAGCCCCCGCGCGCGCCGATACTGACAGGAAGGGAACCATGACCTACCGAAACGCCAGAAGGCTGATCGAACTGGGCTCCACGGCGGCGGCCGCGCTCGCATTCCTCCTCGTCCCGCTCATCGCGATATGGAACAGCCTGTCCTTCGGATGGGTCGTCTTCATCTCCTCGATCCTCTTCATCGGGCTCTACGTCGGGAGGAACTGGCTCGTCGAGGCGCTTTCGGAGAACACGCGGAGGGTCATCTTCCGCAAACCCGAGACCCAGGTCATCCTCGACTTCGCCGCGAGGATCGGGCAGGCCTTCACCATCCCCGACCTGATCGAGGCCATCCGCGACCAGGTCGAGAAACGGGCCGACATGGGCGCGGTTCTCGTCCGCTCCAACACCTGGGAGATCATCTACCAGAGTCCGACGACGGCCGCCCGGGACCCCGAGATCCTCGACCTGCTCCAGCGGAACTTCCGCGAATGGTCGGAGGGCTTCTCCTTCGTCAACGGCGACCTGTCCATCAGCAACACCAACGTCGGGGCCCGCGGCTTCTTCGTCAACGCGAAGGGTTTCCACCTTTTCTTCCTTACGAGGCTCTGCGGCCTCATCGACATGGAGGCCTTCCGCAGCCTCTACGGCGAGCTCCGCATCTACTTCGATCGAGTCATCACCATCTCGGAGCTCTTCGAGGTGGCCTCGCTTTCGAAGGAGTGGGAGCTCATCGCCGAGACCCAGCGATCCTTCCTGCCGAAGGTCCTGCCGAAGGTCGACAGGCTCGACATCGCCGTGTCGTACCGCCCCCTCGTGAACGTTTCGGGCGACTACTACGACGCCATCGCCGTGGACGACAAGCGGACCCTCTTCGTCGTCGGTGACGTCTCCGGCAAGGGCCTCGCCGCGGCCTTGATAATGGGCATCATCGTCAATACCATCCGGGTCGCGAAGGACAAGAGCGATCTCGTCGGCCTCATCCGAGGCATAGACCGGGCCGTCAGGGACATGGGCTTCGACGACAAATACACGGTCGTCTTCCTCGGCCTGGCCGACACGGAAAAGAAGACCCTGCGCTACATCAACGCCGCCATGGCCGACCCGATCATCATCACGCAGACGGCCCTCGGGCCCAAGCTCAGGAGGCTCGAGCCCACCATGGGCCTCGTCGGCCTGGTCCCCCTCGACGAGGAGATCCTCGTCGAGGAAGTCCCCCTCCGCTCCGACGAATACATCCTCCTCGCCTCCGACGGGGTCACGGAAGTCGTCAACGCCGAGGGCGAGCGGCTCGGCGAAACCGAGCAATTCGAGCGTTCCCTCCTCCAGTACTCGAGACAGGGGGCCGAGGACTTCGTCGGCTCCCTGACCGGACTCCTCTACGACTACGTCGGCGACCTCGCGCTGAAGGACGACGTGACTATCCTCGCGGCCAAGGTGGGAAGACTATGGGACTGACGCTGCTCGCCTTCATCGCCGGGGCGATACTTCTCCTCATCATTCCCTTTGCGATCCTGCGCGGCAAGGGACAGTCCGCCACCTTCTTCATCGTCCTCGTCGACCTCTTCCTGGCCGCCTTCGCCTTCGCCCACGGCCTGGTCGACGTATCCTCGGGCCTTGGAGAGAGCGCCACGGGCCTCCTCCTCTCCAAGATCTCCTACTCCTTCCTGGTCCTGGCCTGCTTCACCCTCGTCGTCATCGCCCTCTCCTTCCCGAACTGGCTGGGAACATGGGCCAAGCTCCTCGTCGCGCCGATAGTCCTGGTCGCCGCCGCCGTCATCTGGCTGGTATTCTCGACCACCGCCTACATGAGGATGGTCTTCGGCGTCCTCGAGGGGGTCGTCCGTTTCGTCGGTCCGTATTTCGACCTCATGTCCGACGGCATCGGCGGCGTCGCGCTGTTCTCGGCGCTGATACACGCCCTCCGGGCCATCATCACGAAAGACAAGATACAGAAGCAGCGCTCCGTCCTCGCGGCGGTCGCGACGGCCGTCGGCGTCTTCGGCCTCTGGCTCTTCGGGCGCGGCGTCAGCAACGCCCAGGGCGCCGCCGGCTCGATGGGAATCCTCTGGACCTTCTTCATCCTGCCGGTGCCCACCCTCCTCATCGGAGCGGCCCTCACCTACGATCTGGCCCTCTCGAGACTCTTCGACTGGAAGATCTTCGGCCGTCAGCTCCTTTCCTGGGCCATCCTGACCGCGCTTTTCGGAGTCCCCACCGGAATCATCATCTCCTTCATGCTCATCATGGCCCAGTTCTCGATCCTGGTGCCCCTGATCGGGACCCTCCTCCTCTTCCTCCTCGCGAGATCGATGGCCACCGTCTTCGCCAAGAGGAACCTCGAGCACATCCTCGCCCGCGAATACCGCGAGGATCTCGAGTCCGCCCTGGCCCACCTCGATCTCTCGGCCGGCCGCGACGCCGTCCTCGCCGAGGTCCACAGGATTCTCGGCACCGCCTTCGATTTCGAGGATTTCGCCGTCATGATCGAGGACGACCACGGGGTCTACCGGACCGTCTATTCCTCCGCGGGCCGGGTGGGAACCATAGAGAGGGGCTCCGCCATCCACGAGGCGGTGGAGGCCTCGGCCGCCTCCGTCATCCTCCGCTCGGAAGCCATCGCCGATCCGAAATACAAGGAGATCCGCCAGGAACTCCTGGGCTTCTTCGACGCGTACCGCAGCGAGGCCATCGTCTTCGCCCGCGAGGGACGCCACATCATCGGCGCCTTCATCATGGGCGGCCGCCGCACCGGCGCCGATTATACCGACTATGACTTCACCTCCTTCCGCTCGATCTACGGCAAGCTCTTCGTCGTCGCCTACTACCTCAGGAACGTCGCCCGCGAATCCATCGTCTACACCGTGTCGCGCGAACTGGCCCTCTCCGACCAGGTCGTGCGCTTCGCCCTCGAGAAGGTCGACCGCATAGACGACCCTGGAGTCGACAGCGCCTGGGTCACGCGGTCCACGAGGAGTCTCGGCGGCGATTTCGTCGACTTCGTGCGCATTTCGCAGAAACGCTGGTTCTTCGTCCTCGGCGACATCTCCGGTAAGGGTCTTTCGGCCTCGATGAACATGCTCATCCTGAAATCGATGATCCGGACCTTCCTCAGGATCGAAAAGGATTTCTCGGGCCTCGTGCAGCGCGTCAACGCCTTCATCAAGGACAACCTGCCCAAGGGGACCTTCTTCGCCGGGGTATTCGGCTATTTCGACTTCTCCACCAACAGCCTGTACTTCATCAATTGCGGCGTGCCCGCCTTCCATCTCTATTCGCCGAGCTTCGACGCCTTCATCGAGGTCCAGGGCGAGGGCAGGATCCTCGGCTTCGTCCGCAACGTGACCCCCTTCCTCAAGCCGCGGAAGCTTTCGTTGCCCCAGGGTTCCATCCTCGTCGCCTCGACGGACGGCATCATCGAATCGGAGAATCTCCGGGCCGAGCGCTTCGGCAAGGACCGCCTCATCAAGGCCGTGCACGACAGGAAGGACCAGGGCGCCCAGGCCATCGCGGACGGCGTGGTCGGCGAGCTGCTCGACTTCACGGCCAAGAACCAGGAGGACGACATAACCCTCCTCGTCATGAAATTCGCGCAAAGGAGCGAGAAATGACCCAATTGGATATTTCGGAACGCCAGGACGAGTCCCGCGTGATCCTCCTGGTCTCGGGTCCGATCAACAGCTACACCTTCTCGGAGTTCCAGCAGAAACTCGACCGCGCGACGGCCAAGGGCGAGGTCGTCATCGACATGGAGAAGGTGACCACCCTCTCCTCGGCAGGCATCGGGGTCATCATGGCCGCCCTCGACGACGCCGAGGCGGCCGGGAAAAAACTCTTCATCCTCAAGCCCTCGGAAATAGCCCGCCTGGCCTTCGAATCGACGGGTTTCATGGAGCGTTTCCCGGTATTCCAGAACCTCAAGGAACTGCCTTGATCAGGAACGGTCCGACCGGCATCGTGCCGTCGGCCCGCGTCCCGGCCGGAGGCGACGTTCCGGCCTATGTATCCGTAGCCCTGGCTTCGGCGGCCCTGACCGCATCCGGCCGTTCGGCCGAAGCAGCCATCGAGGCCGCGCCGGCCAAGCCTCCTCTCGCGCCCCTGGGCCGAAGGCGGCCGACCGAAGCGACCCTGAGGATCGCCGTCGTCCGCGAGGGGATCTTCCTCCTCGAGGATTTCATCGACTCGCTGGATTTCGCGGCCACGACGGAGCGCTCGAGGCTCAAGCTCGCCGGCTCGGAGATCTTCGACAATCTCGTCAAACATTCCACCCCGATCGAAGGCGGTTCGGCGATCGTGAGGGCCGCGAGGCGAAGCGGCGTCATCTACCTAATCTTCGGTTTCAAGTCGCCCTCCTTCGCGGCCTATGTCCAGCGCTGCCGCGACTACGAGCCGGTCTTCGATCACCACGCGAGGCGTTGGCATGGGATGGGGCTCAGGATGACGCGCAACCTCTCGAGTTCCCTCCTCTTCCGTCCCGGCAGCCTTGTGGATCGCGTCATCATCCGGTTTTAAGAAAATCCTGCCCGCCACATTTTCCCGCGATGGGAAATAAGTTCCCAACACGACCGATCGGTGTCTACACGATATTCATTGCTATACAACAACTTATATAGTTGGCATGCTTCGTGCTTCATAAAGAGTGTCGCCACGGCGACCCCGCTGGATTCCAGCCTGAAACCAGGTCGGGAATCCCGGGATCTTCTTTCAAGGAGTACGCCATGAAGCGTATCGCAATCGCACTCATCGTCAGTCTCGCCCTCGCGGGCCTTGCCATCGCACAGCCCTACGGCTACGGAACGGGCCCCATGGGTCGCTTCGGCGGCGGCCCCGGCTACGGAGCCACCCAGGCGCCCGCGCAGACCAAGACCCTCGACGGGACCCTCGTCTTCGTCGACCAGGTTCCGGCCATCAAGACCAAGGACGCCACCTACATCATCCGCATGCCCGGCTTCTTCAGGACCGCCTATATCGACGGCATCAAGGAAGGGGCGACCATGAAACTCGAGGGCTACGATCTCGGCAACGCCCCCGGACAGGCCAATCCCTACTTCTTCGTCACCAAGGCGAGCGTCAACGGCAAGACCTATGACATCGGCCAGTTGGGCATGGGCCGTGGCCGAAACGGAGCCGGCCGCGGCGGCGCGCCTTACTGCGCCGGAGCCCAGGGCGGATTCGGCGCCGGTCCCGGCTATGGCATGATGGGTGGCAATCGCTGGTAAGCCGACTAAATAGCCGGCAGGCTCAGCCTGCCGCGGGATAAGGGAGGGGGGTCACCGACACCAGGCAGACCCGCTTCCCCCTTTTCTTATTGGCGAGGACGACGGCGAGTTCGGCGCGGCCAAAGCCGCATTCAAGCAAGCGCCGGTCCGCCTCGAAGTCGCGCCGGTCCGCCTCGAAGTCGCGCCGCTCCGATCAGTGCCCCTCGCCGCGGGCCATGAGGCTCCCATGCTCGAGGAGGGGAGCCAGCCAGGTGGCGCAGGAACGCGCGGCTCTCTCGCTTCCGGGAAAATTGACGACGTACTGCCTGCCGTGGAGGCCCGCCTCGCCGCGCGAGAAGATGGCGTGCGGGGTCTCCTCGAGGGACTTCAGCCTGAGCCAGTCGGCGATGCCCGGCATCCTCCGGTCGCAGTAATCGAGGGTTGCCTCGGGGGTCACGTCGCGGGGCGAGGCCCCGGTGCCGCCGGTGGTGAGGATCCAGTCGGCTTCCGGATGTCTGCCGAGGGCGGCGAGGATCTCGGAGCGCTCGTCGGGCACGAGGTCGCGCTCGATCTCGACGGCGGGGAGGAGCTCGCGCAACACGCTCTCTATGGCCGGGCCCGAGCGATCCTC
This sequence comes from Rectinemataceae bacterium, assembly GCA_035531315.1. Lineage (GTDB taxonomy): Bacteria > Spirochaetota > Spirochaetia > Treponematales > Rectinemataceae > CAIJMU01. The sequence continues at coordinate 16,797 of DATKTD010000192.1, read as the reverse complement.
GTAGACACCGCGCGAGGCGCGATCAGATACGGTAACGACAGCTATCTTCACGCCGGGCCTCCCCACCGGTGACGACGCGGGCGAAGATGCCCTTGCGGGGCATGACGCAATCGCCGACGAGCCTGCGGATCTCGCAGGCTGTGTGGCATTCCTTGCCGATCTTCGAGACCTCGAGCACCACGGAGCCGATCTTTAGCCTGGTGCCGAGGGGGAGCTCGTGGAGGACGATGCCCCTCGTCGTGATGTTTTCGGCGAAGTCTCCCGGACTGAGGTGGTCGAGGCCGGCCTTCCCCCTGACGAGGGTGGCGCCTTCGGGCATGATGATGGCCGCCTCGGGGCGGGAGGGACTCGCGAGGCCGCCGGAGAAGCCGTCCTCGACCGTCCCGAGGCCGCGGGCTTCGGGACGGGCCAGGCTCTCCTCGAGCTTCCGGCTCGCCTCCTCGATCTCCTCGACGGCGAGGAGGGAGACCTGGCGATTCTCTATGAGGCCAGCGTGGGCGTCGCCCTCCATGCCCAGGCCCTCGACGAAGCTGACCCTGTCCACCGGCCTCTTGCGGGTGCCGGTCTTCGTCGACACGTTGAACGATACCACTTCGAAGCTTCCTTCGCGCGGCACTGCGGTCATGGGAGCGCCTCCTTTGTCTTTTCGACGAGGACGATGTCCCCGATGCGCATGCCCTTGTCGACGGCCTTGCACATGTCCCAGATTGTCAGGGCGGCCACGGAGACGGCGGTGAGGGCCTCCATCTCGATGCCGGTCTTGTCCGTGCAGAGGCTCGTCGCCTCGATCTCGACGCCGTCGTCCATCACCGCCAGGGCGACGTCGACGTGCTCGATCTCGACGTTGTGGCAGAGGGGGATGAGCTCGCTCGTCCGCTTCGCCGCCATTATGCCGGCGACCCGCGCCACGGCGAGGACATCGCCCTTGGCGATGGCGTTGTCCCGGACGAGGGCCACCGTGGCCGCGGCAAGCGTTATGCGACCCCGGGCGACGGCCCGGCGTCTGACGCGGGGCTTCGCCGAGACGTCCACCATCCTGGCCTTGCCCGTTTCGTCGACATGCGTGAGTGTGGCGCCCATCCTCATCCCCCTATCTGCCCGACCTCGAGGTCGTCGCAGGTGTGGCCGCGCGCCGGCTTGAGCCCCGCGGCCTTGACGATGCTTCCCTCGATGTCGGCGAAATCGACCGGCACCTCGATGTTGCCGTGGAGGCAGGGGCGCAGCATCCCGTTGGCGAGGAGTCGGAGCCGGTCGCAGTTGCCGCAGGCTGGAGGCCTGTCGTATTCGCCCCCGTCGAGCTTCTCGTCGCGGAGCGAATAACGGGCGATGAACTGGAAGCTCGCCCCCGCCCGCCTCGCGTAGTCGCGGAGGGCCTCGAAATCCGCCTCGGTCGAGTCCTCCATCGCGACGACGTTGAGCTTGACCGGAAGACCGGCGGCGATCGCCGCCTCGATGCCGGCGAGGGCCTCCTCTATGCGGCCACCCCTTGTCAGGGTCGCATAACGCGCGGGATCGAGGGTGTCGAGGGAGACATTGACGGAATCGAGGCCACGCTGTCGGAGCTCGGCGGCGAGCGGCGCGAGGAGGGTGCCGTTGGTGGTCATCGCGATGGTCCGGAGCCCCGGTATGGCGCGGAGCATCGACACGAGCTCGGGGAGGCCCTTCCGCGCGAGGGGTTCGCCCCCGGTGAGGCGCAGCTTCGCGAAGCCGAGCCCGGCCGCCACGCGCGCGACCTCGGCTATCCGCTCGAAGGAGAGGATGTCCTCGTGGCGGAGGAGCTTCACCCCCTCGGCGGGCATGCAATAGACGCAGCGGAGGTTGCAGCGGTCGGTCACCGAGACGCGAAGATATTTGAGCTCACGACCGAAGGAGTCGAACATCGACATGCCCTCCTTCCGGCAGGCTGTAGACGCCGATTTCGAGACGGGCGAGGCCCTCCGCCTCCGCGAGGACGGAGAGCATGGAGGAGCCGTGGTAGTCGAGGGGATGGACGACAGACCGACCGCCCTCCCCTTCCCGCGCGAGCCGCACGGGAAGGTACTCCGCCCTGTCGGCGCTTTTCCGCGAGAGTGGGGCGCCGAGGGGAAGGGACAGGATCCTCGATCTCCCCTCGACCCCCATCCTGGCCTCGAGGTGGGGACCGAGGAAGACCTCGAAGTTGACGAAGGTCGAAAGCGGGTTTCCCGGTAGGCCGAAGACGGCCGTCGTGCCCCGCGTGCCGAACCAGGTGGGCTTGCCCGGCTTCATGGCGAGTTTGTGAAAGATCCTCCGGACCCCGAGGGCCTCGAGGGTCTTCGGGACATAGTCGAAGTCGCCCATCGACACCCCGCCCGAAAGCACGATTACCTCGCACTCGGCCAGGGCCCGCTCGAGGGCCCCGCGGAGGGCCGCCTCCTCGTCGCGGACGATGCCGTAGAATTTTGGCAGGGCGCCGAGTGCCTCGACCTGGGCGGCGAGCTGAGGGCCGTTCGAGTCGTAGATCGAGGCGGGGCCGAGGGTCGCGCCGGCGGCCTCGAGTTCGTCGCCGGTGGAGATGATGCCGACGATGGGGCGGCGGGCGACGCTCACCTTCGCGAAGCCCGAGGAGGCGAGGATGCCGATGTCGGCTGGCCCGAGGCGGCGAGGCCCCAGGAGAATATCGCCGGCGCGGAGGTTCTCGCCTCGGCGGATGATGTTGTCGGACTTCTCCCTCAGCTCGAAGACGATCCGATCGTCGCGACCCTCGAAAGCCCGCGTATATTCGACGCGTTGGACGAAGGCGGTGCCGGGAGGGAGGGGGGCGCCCGTCATCACTCGATGGACGCGGCCGGGGCCGGGGCCGGCCTCCGCGGCGCTGCCGGCGGCGATCGTTCCGACCACTTCCCAGACCGCCTGTCGGCCTTCCCCGAAGCGCCTCGCCTCCTCGAGGGACATGCCGACGGCGAAGCCGTCCATGGCCGACTTGTCGAAGGGCGGCTGGTCGAGGGTGGCGAGGATCGCCGCGGGCATGTGGCGGCCGAGGGCCGCCGCGAGGGGCAGGCTTTCCGTCCCGCCCCCGAGCGAGGCGCGGAAGGCGGCCCGGCCCGCCTCGAGGACGAGACGCAGAGCCTCGTCCGGATGGAGTAATTCTTCGCTCATTCTGTGGTTCCCGTATCTTCGACTATTGTTCCGGCTTCGAGCCGTATCGTCCTGTTCGCGAAACCGCCGGCAAGGGCCGTTTCATGGGTGGCTATCACGATGGTCGCTCCTCGCTCCGCCTCCTCGCCGAGGACCCGCGCGATGAGGGCCGCCGATTCCCGGTCGGCGCTCGCCGTCGGCTCGTCGAGGAGGAGGATGTCCGCGCCGGTGGCGAGGGCCCGGGCGAGGGCGACGCGCTGGGCCTCGCCGCCGGAGAGGGCCCTGTGGCGCCGTCTCCCGAAGCCCGCGAGGCCGAGGCGAGCGAGCGAGCGCGTTATACGATCCTCTCTTTCCGCCCGGCCGAGGCCGAGCCTTCCGCAGCCGAAGCCCACATTATACGACACGGTACCGGCGAGGAGGAAGGGATGCTGGTGGAGGTAGACGCTCCTTTTCCTGAGCGGGGCCGAGCTCCAGGCGGTCTCGCCCTCGAAGAGGATCGAGCCGCCTCTGGGGACCGTGAGGCCGTTCAGGAGTTTCAGCAGACTCGTCTTGCCCGAGCCGTTGGGCCCGACAAGGGCGACTCGCTGGCCCTCGCCGAGGGCGAGGGAGGCGATCGAGAGCGCGGGCCTGCCCTCGCGGCCGGCGTCCCAGGAAAAATCGAGGTCCCGGATCTCGAAGAAGGGGCTATCGGTCATTCCGCGGCCTCAGGGCATGGACGCCGAAATTGACGAGGAGGGCGATGACGAGGAGGGCGATGCCGAGGGAGACGGCCCGGTCGAACTCGCCCTTCGAGGCGTCGAGGGCTATGGCTGTCGTCATCGTGCGCGTGGTGAAGCGGATGTTGCCGCCGAGCATCATGGCGACGCCCACCTCGCCGGTGACGCGGCCGAAGGCGGCCACCACGGCGCCCGCCAGCACCGGGGCGCCCTCGCGGGCCGTCGCCCCGAGGCGGGCGAGCCCGCTCGCGCCGAGGGTCTTCACCGTCTCGTGGAAGCGCGGATCGATGCGCGACAGGCCCGACCACACGAGGGAGGCGACGATCGGCAGGGCCAGGAGGATCTGGCCGACGACCACGGCCGCCGGTGTGTAGAGGAGGCCGAAGAAACCGAGGGGCCCGGATCGCGAGAGGAAGCCGTAGACGAAGAGGCCGATCACGACGGTCGGCATCGCGGTTAGCGCGCCGACGATCGCCGCAACGAAGCGGCGACCCCGATCGTCGCGCCGAGCCAGCCAGGCCCCGAGGGCCAGGCCCGGCGCGAGGGACAGGATGGTCGAGAAAAACGAAAAACGCAGGCTCCGGCCGACGATGGCCCAGGTTTCGGGATCGCCCGAAAGGAGAAGTGAGAAAGCCTCGTTCATCAGCCGAACCGGGCCGCGCCGTCTATTTGAAAAGGAAGAAGCACTGGCCGCCGTTGATCTTGTAGCCCTCGATGAGGGAGCGACCCTCGGGGCCGGTGATCCAGGCGGCGAGGGCCTTGGCCCCGTCGACGTTCGTCGACGGCCACTTGGCCGGATTGACGACGATGATGCCGTAGGGATTGAGGAGGCTCTTGTCCCCCTGCGAAAGGATCGTGAGGCCCACCTTGTTCTGCATCGCGAACCAGGTGCCCCGGTCGGAGATCGTGTAGCCTCCGATCTGATCGGCCATCGTGATGTCCTGGGCCATGCCCTGCCCGATTTCGCGATACCAGGGAAGGCTCTTCGGCGCCAGCTTGGCCGCCTTCCAGATATCCTTCTCCTTGACGTCGGTGCCCGAGTTGTCGCCCCGCGACACGAAGGGAGAGCCTGTCTTGAAGATGCGCGAGAAGGCGTCGAGGATGCCCTCGGAGTGCGCCACATCGGCGGGATCGGAGGCCGGCCCGAGGAGGACGAAGTCGTTGTACATGACATCGCGGCGCTCGATGCCCCAACCCGCGGCCATGAAGGCGTCTTCGAGGGCGCGGGCATGGACGAGGACGACGTCCGCGTCGCCGTTTTGCGCGAGCTTGAGCGAGGCCCCGGTGCCCACGGCGACGACCTCGACGCGGTAGCCGCTCTCCTTTTCGAAGACGGGGAGGATGGCGTCGAGGAGGCCGGTCTGTTCGGTACTGGTCGTCGTGGCCATGCGGAGGCGGGGCTGGGCGGGAGCCTGGGCGAAGACGGCGGCGAGCGTCGCCATCGAAAGAATGAAGGCGAGGGCACGTTTCATGGATGTTCCTTTTCTCGCGGCCGGCGCGAGAGTCTCCGGCCGTATCATGGAAGGCCACACCGTTTCCCGCGCGACCCTCGACGCTTGCGCCGACGGCGTTCGCGTCTCGATCGCCCGCCATGGCGTCCTTGGCCGCGGGGCCGCGCGCTTTAGGATCGGGCGATTCGGAGCGAAACAACGGTACACCGGCCAGGGCGGGCGGTCAAGCGAAGTGAAGACGAGTTAACTTCCGGCGAGGCTCAGAGGCTCTCGCCCGCCTTCGCCTTCGAGAGCTCCTTCGTCGAGAGGAGGCCGCAGGCCGCGAGGATGTCCTCGCCCCGCGATGCCCTGATCGTCGCGGTGAAACCCTTGCGGTTGAGCTCGTCGCGGAACCACTCGAGCCTGGAGCGCGGCGCCGGCTTGAGGGGGGAGTCGGGTATGGCGTGGAAGGCGATGAGATTGAAGCGGCAGTTGACCCCATTGAGAAGACGGGCGATCTCGTTGACGTGGCGGATCGAATCGTTCAAGCCCTCGAAAAGGATGTATTCGAAGGAAATCCGTCTCTGCCGTCCGAAATCGAAGCCGCGGATCATGGCGACGAGTTCCGGCAACTCGTAGGCGCTCTCGACCGGCATGAGGGAACTGCGCTCGTCGTGGAAGGGCGAGTGGAGGCTGACGGCCAGATGGCACTCGCTCTCGTCGAGGAAGCGCCGGAGCCCCGGAAGGACACCGACGGTCGAGACGGTGATGCGTCTTGGGCTCCAGGCGAAGCCCCAAGGAGAGGTGAGGACGCGGAGGACCTTGAGCACGCTGTCGAGGTTGTCGAAGGGCTCGCCCATGCCCATGAAGACGATGTTCGAGAGGGAGGCGGTCTCGGGGATGCTCACCACCTGGTTGAGGATCTCGGCCGCCGAAAGCTGGCCCTGGAAGCCCTGTCTGCCCGTGGCGCAGAAAAGACAACCCATCTTGCAGCCGACCTGGGACGAGACGCAGAGGGTGGCCCGGTCGCGGTCGGGTATGTAGGCAGCCTCGATGAAACGGCTCCTTGTCTTCGCGCCGGATCCTTGGACCTCGGCGGTGAAGAGATACTTCTTCGTTCCGTCCTTCGATTCGGTGGCCTTGACCGGCGCATGGGTGCCCGAGGAAACGAGGGCGGCCAAGCTCTCGCGTCCCTGCTTGGGAAGATCGGTCATCGCCAGGGGATCGAATATCCGTTTTTCGTAGACCCATTTCGCGAGCTGCTTCGCGGCGAAGCCGGGAAGGCCGGCCTGGCCGGCTAGCTCGCCGAAATCCGCGATTTCCATGCCGAGGAGACTGGGGAGGCTTGGGGCGGGCCGCTTCGGGGCGGGCGGGGATGCGGGGATGTCGCTCATGCGCTAAAAATACACTTCCGCGTGGATGAGGGAATAGGGTAGTCCGCGGGCGAGGAGGGCGGCCCTCGTATCGACGACGAATTCGCTGCCGCCGCAGATGTAACAAGCTCTTTCGAAGCCGAGGCCCTCCGCCTTCGCGATGAAGTCGGTGGCCCTTCCGGGGAAATAGCGGGCATCGCCCTCGGGCGCCCGCCGGCAGCAGCGATGATAGTCCTGGCCAAGGAGGCCCTCGAAGAGCTCGGTGGCGTAGAACAGCTCGGGCCGGGAGGCCGAGTGGATGAGGGTGGCGCCATCGGCCCTTCCGCTCCTCGCGAGGGAGACGAAGGGGGCGATGCCCGTGCCGCCGCCAACCCATAAGACCCCCCGCGGCGGCCTCGCCGAAGGCATGGCGGCGGGCCCGGCCTGGGTAGCGACGGTCAGTCCCGAGGCGAAGTTGCCCGAGGGTCCCTCGACTATCAAGGTATCGTCGGCCCCGAGAAGGGAAAGACGAGGCGTGAGGAGGCCCTCCTCCTCGACGGAATAGAGGATTTCCCAGCGATCCTCCTCCTCGCCGCTCGCGATCGAATAGAGCCGGGGAGCTATCGGAGCCCCGCCGCCTTCCTGGGGGAGGCTCAGGCCGAGGAGCTGTCCGGCGCGAAAGGCCGAGTCGCGCTCGATGACGAGGAGGCGGAGGGTTCCGCCAAGCCTCCTCTGGGAAAGGACCTTCAATAGACGGGGGTACGGCGAGGCCATAACCGAAAAATACTGGGGGCCCAGGGAGGGGGCAAGACGGGGAAGGGTTCCTGCGCCGGGCTTCCCTTTCCCTCGACGCGCCGCCGATGCTAGCATCCCCGCGCTGGGGGCTCTGATGCGTGTGCCGATATTCTGCGGAAAGGATTGCGGGGGCGGGGCCTGCCCCATGCTCGCCGAAATCGATGAGGGGCGCGTCACCCGCATCCTCCCGAACCCCGTGGCGGGCAGGTGGATCCTCCCCTGCGAGCGGGGACTGAGGCTCGCCGAGGAGCATTACTCCCCTCTCCGTCTACGATCACCCCTCGTGAGGCGCCGAAGACGCGGCCTCCGATCGGGCGGGCCGGACGACTACCGGGAGGCCAGCTGGGACGAGGCCCTGGGCATCGTGGCCGAGAGTCTCGGGGAGACAGGGTCGCGCTTCGGGGCCGATTCGGTGCTGGGCCTCGCGAGCGCGGGATCGGTCGGAGCCCTCCATTCCAGCTCCGACCTGGCCGAGAGGTTCCTCTCGCTATCGGGCGGCTACACCCAGCTCGAGGGCTCCTATTCGAACGGCGCGGCCCGCGTCGTCCTTCCCTACCTCCTCGGCCCGGAATGGCGAGCCTCGGGCTTCGATCCGGCGACGATGCGGCATGCCGAGATGATCGTGCTCTGGGGCGCCAATGTCCTCGAAGCCCGTCTCGGCACCGAGATCCCGGCCAGGCTCCTCGAAGCCAAGGCCAGGGGTGCGAGGATAGTCGCCATCGACCCGAGGAGGAGCAGGACCGTCGAGCGGGCGGCGACCTGGCACATCCCCTGCAGGCCCGGAACGGACGCGGCCCTCATGCTCGCCCTCCTCGAGGTCCTCCTCGAAGAAGGCCTCGCGAAACGGGAGTGGGCGATGGAGCGTTCGATCGGCTTCGAGCGCCTGGAGGACCTGGTCCTCGGCAGGACCGACGGTATCCGCCGCGATCCCGAATGGGCCGAAGCCATCACGGGGGTCCCCGCCGCCGAGACCCGGAACCTCGCTCGAGCCTGGGCCGCCGCGAACCCCGCCATGCTCCTCCCCGGCTACTCGATCCAGCGCGTTCGGGGCGGCGAGGAGCCCTATCGCCTGAGTCTGGCCCTGCAACTCGCGACGGGCAACTTCGGCAGGCTCGGCGGCTCGACCGGATCCCTCAACAACCGCCTCCCCAGGCCCCGGGTCGGCTCGATCGATCCCTTGAACAAGGAAGGCCGACCCGCCGTCCCCGTCCTCCTCTGGCCCGATGCCATCCTCGGAGGAAGGGGTGGGGGCTTTCCCACGGACATCCATGGGGCCCTCGTGGCGGGCGGCAACTGGCTCGGCCAGGGAGCCGACGCGAGGAAGAGCGCCGAGGCCCTCGCCTCCCTCGACTTTTCCTTCTGTCTCGAACTCTTCCCGACGCCGACGGCCCTCCGTTGCGAAGTCATCCTCCCCGTCGCCTCCCCCCTCGAAAAGGAGGACATCGGCCTGCCCTGGCTGGGCAACTGGCTGAGCTACAAGCCGCGGCTCTTCGCCCCCGCGGCCCTCGCGCGAAGCGACTACGACGTATATGCCGAACTCGCGGAGCGAATGGGCTTCGGCGGGGCCTTCACCGAGGGGCGGAGCGAGGCCGATTGGGTGGAAGCCTTTCTCGCGGAATCCGAGATAGCCGACACCGAGGCCTTTCGTCGCGAGGGCTTTTGGCTCGGCCCGGAGCAGAAGAGGGTCGGCCTCGCCGACTTTGCCCGCGAGCCCGGCGCCCATCCCCTCGGCACGCCCTCGGGGAAGGTGGAACTCGCGAGCGAGGCCTGGGCGAAAGAAAGGGGCGGGACGCTCATCCCCGACTGGAGGGGAGGGGGCGGAAAGAAGGCAGGACTCGGCGAGGGCCAGCGAAGGGACCCCGGCGATTTCCTCCTCGTGACGCCGAAGGTGGGCCACCGCAGCCATTCCCAAGGCGGCGACCCGGAATCGGTGGCACGATCGGGCGGTCACTTCCTCTCGATGCAGCCCCTCGACGCGGCCGCCCTGGGCCTCGCCGAGGGCGATCCGGCCCTGATCGAGGGCGAAGAGGGCGGATCGGCCAGGGCCAGAATCAAAATCGACGCGGGGCTGATGCGGGGCGTCGCCTCCCTGCCCGAGGGGATATGGTTGCCCTATGATAGCAACAATTACGATGAATCATCGTCGCCCAACCTCATCAGCTCCACCCTCGACCACGGCCCGGCGATGGCGGCCTCGATGCACGGGCTCAGGGTGCGGATCGCGGCCGCCTCGGCAGGCCCGGTTCGTAACAAAGGTGCTGGCACATCGCGCCACGATTGAGTACCTTAATACCGTTTCAGCCCCAAGGAGTAGCCATGATCGAAGAGAAGAAGGTGCTCGAGGCCCTCGGCACCATAATCGACCCCGATTTCCGCAAGGACATCGTTAGTCTCGGTTTCATCAAAAACATGAAAATCGAGGGCGACCACGTCGCCTTCGACATCGAACTCACCACCGCGGCCTGCCCGGTCAAGGTCGAGTTCCAGAAACAGGCCGAGGAGGCGGTCCGGCGCGTGGCCGGCGTGAAAAGCGTCAACGCCAACATGACCTCGAAGCCCAGGAAGGCCGCCAACACAAGCCAGACGCCCGGTCTCGCGAAGGTCAAGAACATCATCGCCGTCGCCTCGGCCAAGGGCGGCGTCGGCAAGTCGACGGTGGCGGCCAACATCGCCCGCGAGCTCTCGCACCGGGGCCTGGCCACGGGCCTCCTCGACGCGGACATCTTCGGCCCCTCGATCCCCACCCTCTTCGACATCCACAGGCCCAGCCTCTACCAGGACGAAGACAATCTCATCGTTCCCCTCGAGGTCCCGGGTCTCGGGGCCGACGGCAGCAAGACGCAGGGACTCAAGCTCATGTCCTTCGGCTTCCTCCTCCCCGAGGGACCGGCCATCCTCCGCGGCCCCCTCGTCTCGCAGTACATCCAGCAGCTCCTCGGCCAGGTGAAGTGGGGAGAGCTCGACTATCTCGTCATCGACATGCCCCCCGGCACGGGCGACGTCCAGCTCACCATCACCCAGACCATCCGCATCTCGGGGGCCGTCATCGTCACGACGCGTCAGGCCCTCTCCCTCGTCGACGTCGAACGCGGCATCGAGATGTTCGAGAAGGTCAAGGTGCCCATGCTCGGCATCGTCGAGAATATGTCCTACTTCGTCTGCGACAACTGCGACAAGAAGCACTACCTTTTCGGGCCCGCCGGATCGACGAGCCTCACCGAGAAGTACGGCCTCGAGAGCCTGGTCCAGATACCCATCAACCAGGACATCGTGTCGGGCCTGAACAAGCCCGCGGCCAACCCCTTCATCGTCGAGCTCGTCGACAACATGATCCGGGCCGAGGGCAAGCGGAGCATCGAGGACAAGTCCCTGCCGACCGTGGCGAACGGACCCGCCGGCCTCTCGGTCTCCTGGACAGACGGGACCAAGGCCTTCGTCCCCCACCGCGAACTCAGGGCCGATTGCCATTGCGCCACCTGTGTCGACGAGCACTCCGGCGAGCGCCTCCTCAAGGAGGAGGACATCCCCGACGACATCGCCGCCGTCGAGGTCGAGCCCCTGGGCAACTACGCCCTCCGCATCTCCTGGAGCGACGGCCACAACACCGGCATCTACCCCTGGGCCCAGATCAGGAAGTGGGCCGAGGTGGGGCAGGCGACAGCGCGTTAGGCGGCCGCGCCGCTTCGCGTCATCGTCCCGGACTACATCCCGATCAAGGCCACTCCCGCGATCGCGAGGCCCAGGCCCGCGACGCGGGAGGGGGGGATGCGCTCTTTCAGGAAGATCCTCGCGAGCACGACCGTCGGCGCGGGGAAGAGGGACGAGACCACCGACACGATGGACAGGAGGCCCATCCTCGAGGCGAGGAGAAAGAAGATGTTGGCACCCATGTCGGAGAGTCCCGCGGCCACCGCGGGGAGGCGTCCGCCGCGGGCCAATCGAAGGGGTCTTCGCATCGCGGCCATCGCGACCGCGAGGAGCGCGAGGGACGTGGCCCTGGCGATGAAGGCGGGCCAAATCCCCGAGCTGTGTCCCGTCCGCGAAAGGGCGATGAAGAAGGCGCCGAAGCCGACCCCCGCGACCAGGCCGCTCAGGATCGAATCGACGCGGCGCGCCTTGTCGATCGCCCCTCCCCTCTCCCACGAAAGAAGAAAGATGGCGGGCAGGCAGAGGAAGGCCCCGACGAGGGCGAAGACCGAGGGTCGCTCGCCCTGGAGGAGGCCGAAGGCCGCCGGCATGAGGGCCGAAACGAGGGCCGAAAGCGGCGAGACTATGGCGACGATGCCGCGCGCGATGCCCCGATAGAGCATCATGATGCCGAGGAGGCCGCAGAGGCCGGCGAGGGCCGCCCAGGCGCTGTCCAGGAGGCCGGGGAAGGGCGCCCCGTCGGCGAGGGCGAAGACCAGGGCGAGGGCCGCCCCGCCGATCTGCGACACCGTGACGACGGCGAGGAGGGGATTCCTCCTGGTCGCGAAACCTCCGGAGAAGTCGCCGAGGCCGTAAAAGAGGGCTGAAAGCAGTGACAGGATTACCGGCATCGCGCCTTTGTAGCACGGCCGGGGCTCGGCGGACTATCGCCGATTGAACCAGAGCCCCGCGAAGATGAAGACCAGGCCGAGGACGAAGCGGGGCGAGAGGGTCTCGCCGACGAAGAGGGCGCCGAGGAGGACGGTGAGGCCGGTCTCGAGGAAGAAGGTGACCGAGCCCTTCGAAGCGCTCACGCTGCGATAGCCCCGGGCCATGAGGGCCTGGGCCACGAAGGCCCCGACGCCCACGCCGAGAAGGAAGAGAAGGGGGGAGGCTCCCGGAAAGGCCGTCGGCATCGGCGCGAAGAACAGCACAGGCAGACCGAAGATGGCCGGCGAGAGATAGAGGAGGAAGGGATCGACTCCCCTCGTCGAGGCGCGGCGGACGTAGTTGACGGCGATGCCCGCGAACACGGAGGAGACGATGGCGATGAGGTCGCCCGCCGGATTCGCCCCGCTCCCGTCGCGCACGACGAGGACGGCCCCCGCGACGCAGAGGGCGAGGCTGCCCCAGACGCGTTTCGTGGGCCTTTCGCCGAAGAGGAGGGCGCCGAAGATGGTCACGAAGACCGGATAGGTGTTGGCGAGGAGGACGGCGCGGCCGGGGCTGGTGATCGTGATGGCGACATAGCTCGCCACCATCGAGAGGGCGCCGAAGAGGCCCCGCAGGATGAGGTCGGGCAGGGTCGATCGATCCAGGGGCCGCCTGCGGAGGAGGACGGCGGAGCTGGCGAGGACGACGCCGATGGCGAAGCGCGAACCCGAGACGAAGAGGCCGGAAAAGCCCTGACCGGCGAGTTTGACGAAGAGGTTGGTAAAGGCGAAGACGAGGGCGGCCGCATAGAGGGCGAGCTGTCCCCCCTGCGGGCGCTTCGGATCCATGGGTGCAGACACTATTCCGGCGGCACCCGAGTTGCAAGACCCGCCACCCGAGTCCTGGCCTTTCGGCCGTGGTCGTCCCGCTTCCCTTTGACGATATTCGATCACATGGACGGCGGGCCAAGGCCCGCGGCCCTTTACGGGAGGTTCCATGGATTCCAGCATCGCTACCCTATCCGCGTCGATTTCCAAGCTGGCCGCCGAGGCGGCAGGCAAACTCTTCCACGTTCCCTCTTCGGCCGGGGGACGAAGCGCCCTCGGCTTCGACGGACGACGTCTTCTCGTGCCCGCCTTCCAGGCGGAAAAGTCGGAAGAACTCGAGATTCTGGCCCCCGGCGGCTCCAAGGTCGGGGCGAAGGTAGTGGGCTTCGATCCCGCCCTCGGCCTCGCCGTCCTTGAGCTGACCCAGGCCCTGCCGGCGAGCGCCTGGACGGCGGCAGAAACCATGCCGGCCCTCGCCTCCCTGGCCCTGTCGGTGGCCTATCCCTCCGAGGACGGGCCGGAGGCGAGACTTGGCCTGGTCCGCATTGCCCATGGTTCGGTCGAAGGCGAAGACTCTTACATCCAGCTCGACGGCGCCAGCTTTCCGGGTTTTTCCGGCGCCGCGATCGTCGGAGCCGAGGGGAGCCTCGCCGGGATGATCGTCGCGGACAGGAGCGGCAACCGCGGCTGGGCCCTGCCCGCGATGCGGGCCAAGGCCCTTGTCGACGCCATCGTGGCCCGAGGCTTCCCCTCGCGCGCCTGGCTCGGTCTCTCGACCCTGCCGGTCGATCTGCCCGAATCCCTGCGCGAGGCGGCGGGAGGCCCCATAGGCCTCCTCGTGACCGAGCTCGCCCCGAAGGGTCCCGCCCAAGCGGCCGGCCTCCTGCCCGGCGACATTCTTGTCTCGGCGGGGGGAACCAGGACCGAAGGCCCGAGATCCCTCCGCGACGCCCTGGCCACATCGGCCGAAGGAGAGCGGATCACCCTCGTGATCCTCCGCGGCGGCCTCCGCATGGAAATCGTGGCCCTCCTTGCCGAGAGGCCCGAGTCCCCGGCCTCCGATTCCGAAGGCGCGGCTACGCGTCATCACCATGGTAGGCACGGCCATCACGAGGCCGGCTGCGGGAGCGAAGGATGCGGCTGCTCGACGGGCCGCTGAAAATCTGGATCGAAGACGAGGCTGACCCGGCCGGAAGGCTCGCGACGCGGGCCCGCCGCGCCGGCCTCGTCCTCGCGGAGAGCCCCGCGGAGGCCGATCTCGTCGCCAGGCCTGCCTCCGGGCCAGAGGCTGCCTCCGCCCGACGGCCTTCTCGGCGCGGCGCCGAGGCTAGCCTGAGCGGGAGGGAACTCGAGATGCTTCAAGCCCTCGTCGAAGGCCGCTCGAACGCGGAGATAGCCGCGGACCTCGGGATCGGGCTCAGGACCGTGCGCTTCCATCTCGGCAGCCTCTACGCCAAGCTCGGCGCGGGGCGTCGGGGGGAGGCGGTGCGGGAAGGCCTGCGAAGGGGACTTGTGCGCTTCGAGGCCTGATCGGATCGAGGCCTGACGAGGGCCGGGGCCGCGCTATAGACTACGCCCGTGATCATCTCCGCCAGCCGTCGCTGCGATCTCCCGGCCTTCGGCTTCGAATCCTTTCTCCGCTCCGTGGCGGAAGGAAGCGTAGACCTTCGAAATCCCTTCAATGCCGCATCGATACGACGAGTCTCCCTCGCCCCGAACGAGGTCGACTGCATCGTGTTCTGGACCCGCGATCCCCGCCCCCTCCTGGCTGGCCTCGATCGCCTCGGCGAGCTGCGGGAACGATGCTTCGTCCAGGTAACGGTGACGGGCTATCCGCCCTCCCTCGAACCGGGCGTCGCGCCGACCGGGGCGATCATCGAGGCAGTCAGGATCCTCGCCGCCAGGATCGGCCGCGAACGCATCGCCTGGCGCTACGATCCGGTCATACTCGCCGAGGGCCTCGACCCCGCCTTCCACCTTTCGAACTTCGCCCGGCTGGCCGAGGCCCTCGCCGGGTCGGTGGCGCACATCGTGCTAAGCCTCCTCGACGAGTACGTGGCCACCCGCGGCCGGCTCGGGCGGGCGGGCTACGCCTCCCCCCTCTTCGGCAGCCCACGCGGCGAGGCGAGGGCCGGGGACTCGCGGGAGTCCGCCCTGCCACCCCAGCCCTGGCCCGAGCTCCTCGCCGGACTCGCGGCGATCACGACCTCCCGCGGTCTCGAAACCCGGGCCTGCGCCGAGCCCTTCGACCTCTCCCCCCTCGGCATCGCGGCCGAGCCCTGCATCGACGGCCCCCGTCTCGGGAAGCTCTTCGGCTTTTCCCCTCCCGAGGCTCGCGACCGCGGTCAGCGTCCGGCATGTCGCTGCGCCTCGAGCGTCGATATCGGAGAATACGGGAAATGCCCCGCGGCCTGCGTCTACTGCTACGCAAGACGATGAGGGACCGCCCCAGCCCCAGCCAGACCCCTCCCAGCCAGCCCCCTCCCGGGCCGCCCCTCCCGCGAGCCTCAGGCGGGCCGCCCCAGAGAAGCGCGATCCTTCCCTCCCCTCTTGGCCTCGTAGAGGGCCGCATCTGCCGCGGCCAAAAGGGATTCCGGCGACGATTCGACGCCGCGTGGCGGCACGAGGGAGGCGACGCCAATGCTCACGGTGACGATCTCGGCCGCCGCCGAGCGCTCGTGGGGGATGCCGAGGAGACGGGTTCGCAGGACGGTGGCGACTCCGATCCTGAGCGCGTCGGCGAGCTCTGTGCAGGGCAGGACGACGACGAATTCCTCGCCGCCATAGCGGGCGGCCAGGTCATCGGGCCGTCGCGCGGCCTCCGCTATGGTCGCCGCCACGCGCTTCAGCGCCTCATCGCCGGCCAGGTGGCCGTAGCGGTCGTTGTAGGCCTTGAAAGAATCGATGTCGGCCATGAGGAGGGAGATCGGTTTCCCCTCTCTCGAGGCGAGCCGCCATTGTCTGCGGAGAAACTCGTCGAAGGCGCGACGGTTCGAAAGACCCGTCAGACCGTCGAGCACCGCGAGCTTGGACAGCTCGGCATTGGCCCGGGCAAGCTCCGATTCGGAACGCTTGGCCTCGACGATGCTCCACAGCCTGCTGGAAAAAAGGACGAGCTGGCGCAGGTCGGCGAGGTCGTAGTCGTCCTCCTTGTTCGCGACGCCGCTCACGGCCACGACGCGGCTCCCTTTTAATACGGGAACCCCCATGTGGCGAAGGAGGGGCAGGTGGCCCTCCGGCAGGCCGCGGCGAGTAGCTTCGTTCGGATAGTCGTTGTGGATCACGGGACGCTTGAAACGCAGGGTGTCGGCCCAGATGCCGGCCGAGGCGAGGCCGTAGTCCATGTAGTCCGCGGCCCTGCACACCTCGCGCGAGCCCTTAGACCAGACATAGGAGAGAAATCCCGTCTCCGACTCGTCGACGAAGTGCAGATAGCCGATCTGGCTTCCGGTAAGGCGCACGCACTCGTCGATCGCGAAATGGGACAGCTCGGCCTCCGAGGAATCGCGCATTTCGCTGAGCTTGAGCAGGGCGTCGAGCCTCTCCTCGTTGAGCCTGAAGGCCTCGACGGCCCTTCTGCTATCCTCCATCTCGGAGGCGAGCCGCCCCTCGAGACCGGCGATCCGCCGCCGCAGCCGGTGCGCCTCGACCAGGGCGGAGGCACGAAAGGCGAGCTCCGCCGCCCCGCAGGGCCAGGCGACGACGTCGGAAAAGCCCTCCGCATAGCCAAGATCCCTGTCCACGGGTTTCTGGCAATCCGTGATCAGCAGCACGGGAACCTCGGCCGCGCAAGCCTGCCCTCGAAGGATGTCGAGGGGGGCGGCTCGCGTTCCGGCCTCCCCTCTGACGTACACCAGGAGTTCCGGATCGAAGCCGGAGCCGCTGCCGCGATCCCCGATCGCGCTTCGCAGCTGCGCGGCCGCCCCGCCCTGTGCCAAGAGCTCCGCCACCGCCTCCGCGACGCCTCCGCCCCCCTCGACTATGACAATGAGGTGTTCGGTATTCGTTTCCATCGTCCTGT
>DATKTD010000191.1:0-10739 GCA_035531315.1 Rectinemataceae bacterium | reverse complement strand
GACCCCGAGGGCGGGAGCATCCTCGTCGACGGCAGGGAGATATCGGCCTGGAAAAAGGCCGATCTCCGCAGGGCCTTCGGCGTCGTGCTCCAGGATTCCTGGCTATTCTCTGGCACGGTCCGCGACAACCTCCTCTACGCCAAACCGGAGGCCGACGAGGAATCAATAGCCAGGGCCCTCCGCATCTCGGGGGCGGCCGAGACGATTGCCCGTCTTCCCGGCGGCCTCGATGCCGCTGTCCTCGAGGGCGGCCGCAACCTGAGCATGGGCGAGCGACAGCTCATCGCCCTCGCCCGGGCAATCCTGGCCGAGCCCTCCTTCCTCATCCTCGACGAGGCGACGAGCGCCATAGACGCCCAGACCGAGCTCCGCATCCAGGCGGGGATGTTCGCGATGATGGAGGGGCGGACGAGCGTGATCATCGCGCATCGCCTCTCGACTATCCGCGACGTAGACCGCATCATGGTGGTCGATGCCGGAAAGGTCGTCGAGGACGGCGATCACGACAGTCTCATCGCCGACGGCGGCTGGTACGCGGCCCTCGTGGCGGCGCAGGCGGGAGGCATCGAAACCTGAGGGGGCGACGATGAAGCATGGCGACCTCGTGTCGAGGATGGAGCTTGAGGAAAAGATCGCCTATGTCATGGGCGACGGGTTCTGGCACACGAGGGGAATACCAAGGCTCGGCATAGCCCCTGTCTACCTCACGGATGGTCCCCATGGCGTGCGGGCGATCGTCGATACGACGAAGTCGAGCGACTTCGCCGGCATCGTGCCGACGACCTGTTTCCCAACCGCCTCCCTCCTCGGATCGAGCTTCGATCCGGGTCTCATCCGCGAAATGGGCCAGGTCCTCGGCGAGGAAGCCCGCAGGAACGCCGTCTCCCTCCTCCTCGGACCCGGCGTCAACATCAAGCGCTCACCCCTCTGCGGCCGCAATTTCGAGTACTTTTCCGAAGATCCCCTCCTCTCTTCGGCGATGGGCGCCGCCTGGATCGGCGGCGTCGAGTCGACGGGGATCGGGACCTCGCTCAAGCATTTTGCCGTCAACAGCCAGGAGACGAGGCGGATGACCATGGATGCCCTCGTCGATCCCCGGGCCCTTCGCGAGATCTATCTCGCGGCCTTCGAGGGAGCGGTCCGGGAGGGGAGGCCGGCCTCGGTGATGGCCGCCTACAACAAGGTGAATGGAAGCTATTGCAGCCAGAGCTCCTTCCTCCTCGACGAGGTTCTCCGCCGCGATTGGGCTTTCGAGGGCCTCGTGGTCACGGATTGGGGCGCCAACGACGATCGCGCCGCGGGCCTCGCCGCGGGCTGCGACCTCGAGATGCCGAGCGGGGGCAGGGGCAGCGCGGCCAGGATCCGCGAGGCCCTCGAATCCGGGGAACTCGACGAGTCCGCCCTCGATCGGGCGGTCGACAGGATACTCGACTTCGTGCTTCGCGCTACTCGCGACCCGGGAATGGCGAGGGCTCCGGGCCGTTCCGGACCCAGTTCGGGTTCTCCCCTGATGACCGAGGCGCAGGCGGCGGCACATCATGAGCTGGCCCGTCGCATCGCCGCCGAATCGATGATCCTCCTCAAAAATGAAGAGGGGATACTGCCCCTCTCGCGAGGGGCGCCGATCGGCGTCATAGGTGAGCTCGCGCGGAGCCCCCGCTACCAAGGCGCTGGCTCTTCGACCATCAATCCCACTCGTCTCGAATCCTTCCTCGAATCCCTCGATGCCGCCTCCATCCCCTACGATTTCGAGCCGGCCTATGTCCTCGACAGCGAAAAGAGCGACCCTGGCCTGGAAGAGGCCGCCCTGGCCCTCGCCCAACGCCTCGGCGAAGCGGGGGGCACCCTCATCTTCTGTATCGGCCTCCCCCCCCTCTTCGAGTCCGAGGGCTGGGATCGCAGCCACCTCGAGCTCCCCGCCAACCAGCTCGCCCTCTTCGCCCGTCTCGAGGAGGCTTGCCCCCGCATCGTGGCCGTATGGTCCGGAGGCTCACCCGTAACGACGGACTGGCTCCACCAGGTCAGGGCCCTCTTGGCGGCCTACCTTGCCGGCCAAGCCGGGGGGGCGGCGATTCGCGACATCCTCTTCGGAGAGGCCAACCCTTCGGGTAAGCTCGCCGAATCCTGGCCCCTTCGCCTGGAGGACTGCCCCGCCTTCGGCAATTACGCACTGTCCGAAGATCGAGTCCTTTACAAAGAAGGCATTTTCGTCGGCTATCGCTGGTACGCGAGTTCCGGCCGTCCCGTCCGTTTCCCCTTCGGTTTCGGCCTTTCTTACAGCGCCTTCTTCTATTCGGACCTCATTCTCGAAAAAAGGACCCTCGTCGCCGGCGACACTCTCAAGTTCTCCTTCACTCTCGCGAATGTGGGCAAACGCGGGGGCAAGGAAGTCGCCCAGGTCTATCTCTCCTTCCCGGAATCGGCCATCGAAAGGCCGGCGATTTCCCTCGTGGCCTTTCGAAAGCTCGACCTGGCCGCCGGCGCCGCCGCCCTTGTCGAAGTGGAGCTGGACGGCTCGGCCCTGAGGTACTGGGACATGGCTGCGGGTCGCTTCCTCGTCGAAACCGGCCCCGTCGTCCTCCGCGTCGGTTCCTCTTCGGCCCAGCTCCCCCTCGAGGCCGTTTTTCACGTCGAGGGCGGCTCCTCTCCCATCCAGGCCGGCCCCCGTCTGGACCTGGGTTCCCATCCCTCATCGATGGAAGAGTCGGCCTTCGCCCTTCGATGCGGGGAGACCCTCCGTACCGCGGCCGCGCGCCGACCCTTCGGCCTCGGCTCGAGCCTCGGGGATATGGCCGACGAATCGGCCGGGGTCGGTCTGGTAAAGCGCATCCTGATGTTCGCGCAGAACAGAGGTTCCGGGACGAAGAAGGGCGAGGTAAATCGTCGCATGCTCGAACAGATGGTCTCCGACATGCCTATCGGCCGTCTTGGCGCCATGTCCGGCGATCTGCTTGGACCGAGCCTTCTCGCCGCCATCGTCGAACTGGCGAATCATCGTCGATTTCGAGCCATTCTCCGCCTCTTTGGCTGGCTCCCCCGTGGCAAAGGGCGGGGTAAGGCATCATGATCTTCCCTAAGAAGCCGATGCGACCGATACTTTGACAAGAGGAAACTACACGGCGATGAGTTCTGATTTGGGATTGTTGAGGAGGGCGGCGGCCATGCGGACACTGCCGAGCGCGGCTGGCGCTACCGGGATTCAGGCATTCGACGAAGACGATCCCGAAACCGGGATCACGGCCGAGGAACGTCGCGAGATCTCGGCGGCAATCGACGAGGTGTCCAAGGCGAATCGGATCGCCTCGAGCGCGTCGCGGATCGAGGTCGTCGCCCGAAAGCGCGGCATCCTCCTTCCCCTCGTCGTGAACATCGCCGCCATCGTTCTCACCGCGGCCATTCTCCTCATCCTGGCCATCAGCTTCAGGGCCGCGGACAAGGCCACCATTGCCCAGGGAACGAGCATCGCGAGCGCCGAAGGCAAGCTCCTCCAGGAACTCAAGCGAGAATCGGACGCTCAATTGCAGGAAAAAGACAAGTCGATAGCCGACATCCAGTCGAAAATGCTCACCATCGACAAGCAACGCAACGACCTCGCCAGTACCATGGACCAGCGCATCAAGACCCGGGAGGCCGAGCTCCAGGCCCAGCTTCAGCAAGAACTGCAGCAGGAGAGGACCCGGCTCCAGGCCCAGGGCCTGACCGAAGACAGTATCAAGAGCCGCCTCAAGGCCTTGGAAGACCAGAAGAACCAGGAATTCAAACGGCAGCTCGACAGCTTCAAGACCCAGGCGGAGGCCGAAAGAGTCGCGGCCGATCTCAACTACCAAAAACTCAAGGACGAGTACGCGAAGAACATGAGTGTCCTCGGTGACGAGCGCAAGCAGATACTCGACGCCGCGAAGGCCAAGGAGGATCAGCTTCGTTCGACGATGGACGCGAGAACCAAGGAATTGGAGGCCCAGGGCAGCCAGGCCAGGGCGGCCCTCGATCAAGCCAAGGCGGAGCTCGCCCGTCTCCAAACCCAACGCGACGCGGCCCAGGCGGCGGAAGACCGTATCGTCGGCCTCTACTCGTCGATCCGCCAGGCTTTTCAGGATAGGCGCTTCGACGCGGCGGCCCAGGCGGCCGACGCCCTCGCGGGTTATCTCAACGACCCCTCGGTAGCCACCCTGTCGGCCCTCCAGGCGCGGAGGCCCCTCGACCTCTTCGTGGCCCAGACCCTCGCGAGCGAGGCGAGGACCGAGATCCGGAACGCGAGCGTCGATACGGGGCGCCTCCTCGACCAGGCTCGCCTCCTCGGCGAGGCTCGGGACGCGGCCCAGGCCGCAGTCGCGGCCCGCAAGTCGGGCGATCTCGCGCAGGCCGACGCGAAGTATCTCGAGGCGCTCCAGAAGGTGCCCGAGATTCTCGCCGCCCACGAATGGTTCATGCAGAAGGCGAGCGATGCGGAGGCGGCGCGGCAACTCAAGCTGACGCAGGCCCTGGACGCCGCCGATGTGGCCTGGAACGCCGGCGATGGCGCGACGGCCCTGGCTCGCTACACCGAGGCCCTCGCCGCCCTCCCTCTCGCGGAAGGCCAGAGGAATCTCCTTCTCCAGCGGGTGGGCCGCTTTGCCGTAAGCGAGGCCGACAGGCTCCACACTCAGACCGATTCCGCCGCTTCGGCGGCCGACAACCGATCAGCCGCCGCTGCCCTCCAGGCCGGTTCCCGCTCTCTTTCCTCGGGGAAATGGAACGAGGCGATCGGCAGCTATCTTACGGTGCTTTCCACCTGGCCGAAGGCCGATGCGGCGCCCGCGGCCCTCGATGGGATTCGACAGGCCGGGGCCGGCCTCGACCGGTCCATGGCCGAAATCGTGGCGACGGCATCGCGGGACAAGGCCGCCTCCGACGCCAAATCCGCGGCCCTCGCCGATTCGCTGGCGAAATCCGCGGCCGAAGCCGACAGGGTCACGAAGCAGAATTCCCTGCTTTCCTCGAGAATCTCCGAGTTGCAGGCCAAGGTCGAGACGATGGCGAAGGAGAACGCCCGCCTTGCCGCCGCTTTGCCGAGCCTACCCCAGGGGGCGGTCAACTCGGCGGCCAGCCTGGACATCGTCGAGCTTGGGAGACAGGTCGAAGACCTAAGGAAGCTGGAGCGGCGCTGGATCGGGATAACGGAGGCCTATGGAGGCTTCATCGTGGATGCCACCCTCGCCAAGGGCGATACGACAGCCGAACTCGCGAGCCTCAGGGCCTTTCTCTCCGACGAGAGGGTCAGGGGGACCTTCGGGCTCCTCGGTTCGACCCTCGACCACGTGCTCTCTACCTGGGATCAGCAGTCGAGCTCGGATGCCATCCACAATGCCTCCTTCATCGCCGTGCAAGCGGCCGCGATGAAGGACAAGCAAACACGGGACCGCTACCTTTCCGGGCAGGCTACGATCTTCGCCTCGGATCCCTTCGTGTCCAGCTTTATCGGAGCCCTCCGTTCGACCTGGCAATAGGCCCTGAGGCCGCAGGGAGCGACCATCCGGTGTGCGGCCACTTCCCGCACCGCGATTGTCGGCCGGTCGCCGGCGCTTTCGCTGCCTGCGGCTATTAGGCCCTATCGTTCAGAGCTTCAGGAAGTCCGCGAGGGGGATTTCCCAGCTCTGCGCCCATATATTTGGCGCGGATTTGGTGGCGGTCTGAAGACAGCGGGTTAGAACCACGAACTCACCCGAGGCGGTCGAAAGTTCCTGGATGAACCTGATATTGCCGGCGGGTACGGAGAGGACGCGCTTCGCTTGAATGTCCCAGACGGAAAGCTCCAGGCTTCCCTGGGTGACCAAATGGCCGTCCGAGAGCATCCCGACGAGGGGCTGGCCGAGATCGAGGATTCGAGGCGAAGAAGCCGGCCCATCCCATACGGCGACGCGTCCTCCATTGGGCTCGCCATAGACGAAGGGACCCGAGGCGGAAAGCGCGAAGAAGGAGCCCCCGAGCGGCAGGCCGGGCGAGGCGAGGGAAATGGGTGGAGCGGTAATCGAGCCCAGACTGGCGACGTTCGCGAGAGTATCGACGAGGGCTCCCCACTGGCTGCCGTTCGTGAAGATGATGTCGACCTCGATATCGCCGGCGGCAGCTACTTGGGTGCTGCCGGCTCCCGTCGCCGTCCAGGAAGTGCCGAAGTCGAGGACGCTCGTTGTGGCAGAGCTGGACGTCCATTCGGTCAGGCCATAGCTTTGCAGGGCCAGAAGGGGCGTGCTCGTCCCGGCCGCATAACTTGCCATCGCGATGAAGGGCCTCAGGGAGCCCGAGGGAAGGGTTGCGGTGTAGGACATGGAGACCATGGAGGGCAAGGCGTTCGCATCGCTGGTCAGATACGCGAGGTTGGAGGAGCCGCTTCCCTGCCAGGCGACCACACCCGTTCTCGCGCCTTGGACTCTCTCGGGAAGAAAGACGGTTTCCTCGTCCGACCACCACGATGCCGCCACCGGTCCCACCGTGACATCGGGACTACCCAACTCTTTCTCGAAGAGAAGGCCGGCGGAAATACTCGAGTCGAAGGTCGGGAGGTAGCAGGACGATAGGGCCAGACTGGCTGTCAGGGCAAGGATGTGGCGGAAGCCGGGATGACGAGGTTTTTTCACAATCCGATCCTTATTCCAGCGGAGAAGACCGGCAACTCGCCGGCCCAGCCCGGATGTCCCGGAAAGAGCGGCCCGCCTTCAATAATGGCGCGCCCACCTCCGTTGATGCCCGCCGAGGCGAGGAAGGCCAGGGGCTCGGCCCAGGGATAGAGATAGGCCCCGGTCTCCATCCATAGCCTGACATGTCTTTGGATTCCCCAGTCGAATCCAAGGCCGAGGTTCAACCCTACGGGCGCCACGGGGTCAAAGTAGACCCTGGTGGCGGAGAGGAGAGCCAGTCTCGCGAAAAGATCGGCGGCGGCATAGGGCCGAAAGTCCGCGGAAGGCTCAAAGGGCGAGGCCCTCACTCCCAGGTAGGGGGAAAGAAGGGGAAGGGAGACGGAAAAGCTGGGGGCGGCGCTCCCCGCATTCGAGTCCAGATTATGCAGGGCGAGGCCGAAGAGATATTGCGACAGGCCCGCGCGGAGGGCGAGGTGCCTCCAAATATCCGCGTCGATTTCGATTTCCGGAAAGCTCAGGCCAACGGCGCCGAGGCCCAGGCTCAGCATTCGCGGGGCGATCCCGAGGAGGGTCCTGCCGGCCTTTACCTCGAGGCTGCCGCCCACCGGGTATTGGCCAGGCATGCTGGCCGTCCAGGCGAGGATCAGGGGCACGTCGAAGACTAGTTCCAGCTTTCCCGAGGCCGGCAGCACACGGCGGGGGCCCGCACCATCGAAGAGGGTACCCGGCGGCGCCTTGACTTCGAGGAGTATGGCCGGACGGGGCAGGGCCAAGGTCGCCTCGAGATCGACGAGGAGTTCCGTCCAGAACGACGAGGCCAGGACGGCCCTGCCGGGCGCCTCTTTTTCGAATTCCCGACTCTCCGTCCTCGTTCCCAGGGCCGAGTCGACGAAGCTCCATTCCGCCTTGACGCCGGCGCCGCTAGCCCTGAGACGCAGGACGAGGAGAAGACGGCAGCCCGAGGCCCTTGCGGCCTTGGATGCCCTGTCGATGTCGCTGGCCGGGCCCTCGTATCGGATCAGACCCCCGACGGCGCTTTCCGAGAGGAGGGCCGCCTCGAGGCTTTCGCGATACGGCGCCGGATCAGGGAGCCCTCCCTCGACGGAAAAAGACAGCATTATGTCCAATTTGTCCGCGGGGACCGCCTTGGTTTCGGCCATGCCTGGATGGGCGACCATCGCAAGGGCCGCCAGTGCCGCCGCCCGGAAGATTCGTCTCGCCTGCTTCGTTACCACCATGGCCTCTCCTTCATGAGCCTGCCCTTGGGTTCGTCGTAGATGAACCAGTAGCGGCTGGCGGCCCCGAAACTGAGGGTGTAGCCCCAGCTGCGGTCGAGGGTGAAGGTCGCCTGAGCGGCGTCGAAGCCGATATGGACGAGGTCGATAGTACCCGAGTCGCTGTTTTGCGAGGACACGACGATGCCGTCCGCGCAGAGCCACAAACCCGGATACAAGGACTGGTAGGGGATGGGGACTTCGGGAGTCTTTTGGGCGGCGCCCTCCAGAATGGAAGAGCCAGCAACCATGGCGGCCATGGATGGCCATCCCAGTACCAGACAAGCATTCGTGGTCTGGTCCTCGAGGAGAAGACGGGGGCCGGTGGGGCTCATGCCGAAATCGAGGACCGTCCAGCTATCGGTCGAGACGGTCGAAAAGGGGAGAGACAGGGTCGCCATGGTCTGGGTCGACCATGCGCCATCGTAGCCGGCGAAATCGATCCCCGTCCCCGAGACAGGGGAAAGGCGATAGTTGGTCGTGCCTTCCGAGCAATAGAAGGCATTGGCGGCGGCGGGGAGGCTCAAGGCCTGGGGAATAAGGGCGGAATCCAAGGCGACGGTTCCCATCGAATCGCCGCTTATGAGCCTGCCGCCCGCGTCGACCCCCCACATCCCGCCCCTCAATACCGAGGGCGTCAGCTGGTCGTCGAAGGAGCGAAGGAATCCCAGACCCGCCGAATCGAGGACGAAGAGCCAGGAACGACCGCTGAGGGTTTGGAACTGCACGAGATCCCGCCCCGCCGAATCGATAGCCCTGATCGTCGGCGAGTACTGCATTGCCGAGCCCGTTACCGAGGCTATTTTCGCGCTCAGATCTATCTGTGCCACTTCGCGGGAAAGCCAGGAAGGCAGGCCGTCATTCAGAAGCCAGGAGCAAGAGCCGAGGCCGATGGACAAGAGGATGGCGGCGAAGGCCTGCGGCAGGGCCGTGAGCTGTCTTTTCCTTCTCATGGCCGATACTCCAGGCAGAGGTCCATTGTCGGGCTGCCCTTCCGCATCCATCCGGTCTCGAGGATGCTCGATCCGACGAGGCCGAAGGCATAGGCGCTTCCGATCTCGAGCCGGGCGGCCAGCTGGGGTGTCAGCGCGTATTCCCCGAAGAAAGCGATGGGTTCCACGGCCGTATCGCCGTAGATGTGGCCAAGCTGAGTCGTCGCCGTGGGGATTGTCAGGATGAGGCCCCATTTCGACATGAGCCCGAAGCGGAGGCGGGACGTGGGGGGCGTGAAGAGATAGGTCGCGAGACCCATCCAGATTTCCTCGTCGATCACCAATGACTCCCCGAGGCCGAAGTTAAAGGGCACTGCGATGTAGTTGTCGATGGGCATGAAGATCCAACCGCCCGGAAAATGGAATGCAGCTCCGATGCGCGCTCCAGGCAGGCGGCCCGAGCCCAGGCCTGCCGTGAGGCCGAGAGGCCTGTCGTCGCGGAGCGCCGGAAGGGATATCGTCTGACCACCGATCAGCCGATACTGGCTTCGCTGCGTCAGCTTCCCCGTCTTCGACACGCTCACCTCGACAAGCGAACTGGTGGGAAACGGCAAGGGCCCCGAGACCGCCCTGCCATCCCTGACCTTGAGGGCCGGCAGCTTCACGGCATTTGCCCCATGTTCGCCGAGCGTGATCACCGCGCCTTCGTCAGGCGACAGGAAGACGATCGAAGCGTCGATGGGAGCGGCCCGAGCCCGGTCGAGGAGAAGCCGCGCCTCGGCGATCCTTCGCGCGACACGCCGGGCGGCCGCGTCAATGAGGGTCACGAAGGTAGGCCCTCCCCAGGCGGCGAAATCCTCCGCCGCGACGATGGAGCCTCTTTCGGTATCGAAGGCGACGATGCTGCAGGTTGCCTCCCCGGATTTGAACACGATGCCGGAAACGACGAGCCAGCGAAAACCGGCCCTGCGCGCGGTCGCGGCCTCGTAGGGTCCATCCGTGGTCAGGCTGACCGAAAGACCCTCGGCCCGCAGTTCGCTTCCGATGGAAGCCACGGCATGGGCCGCGAAAAGCGCCGCCCTGTCGCTACCGTCGCTCGAGTCCGTCTGGATGCTCGCCTTCGGCACGAGGGCCGATTTCGCCTCCCCGGCTCCTCCCTCCTCCTGGGCGGCCAGGGCGGAGGGGAGGAGGAGGGTGAGGAGCATGGCCCCGACGAGGCGGAGGAGCCTTCGATGCCCCGAATTCGCATATGCGGAGCGGTAGCTGAGGAAAGTCATTTTTCGGTGAGGACCTCGACCCCGTCCCAATCGGGCGGCGGCGGATTGTGCGCGAAGGCGCGGCTCCGCTCGAGGAAGAGCGCGGCAGGCACGTCCTCGGGCAGGAACTCCAGGACCTTCGCCAGGAGGACCGCCGCTCCCGCGAAATCCCTCACGAAGTAGCGCTCGAGGGCCGATTCATGGATACGCCAGGCCTCGGCTTCCTTGTCTCCCAGGCTGCTTCGCGCCGTGTAGATCTTGACGCCGAGCTTCTTGCCCTTGACGGCCACATAGTCGACCAGGCGACAGGGCACATCGTTCTTGACGCGCTGGTAGATCGCGCCGGAGATGAGGATGGGCTGCTTGTAATGCTTTGTCTGTCCCTCAATGCGCGAGGCGAGATTTACCTCGTCGCCGATGACCGTGTAGTTCATCTTGCGATCGCAGCCAATGTTTCCCGCCGTAACCACGCCGTAACTGATGCCCACCCCGATCTTGAAGGGGTCCTTCCCGTTGCGGAGCTGATCGGCGTTGAACTCCTCGAGGCGCTTCGTCATCTCGAGGCCCGCGAGCACTGATCGGAGGGCGTCGTCCACGTGGGGCACGGGAGCCCCGAAGACGGCCATGATGGCATCGCCTATGTACTTGTCGACCGTGCCGCCC
>DATKTD010000190.1:0-11751 GCA_035531315.1 Rectinemataceae bacterium | reverse complement strand
ATCACGATGATGCCGGGGCCGGCGATCATCAGGAACAGGCGCAGCGACTTGGACATGCGCCTGAATCCGTAGAAAATTCTAGCGGGAAGGGTCATGGAAATGCCTCCATCGAGTGGACAGTCTTCGATGGCGGAGGGGAGTTCCGAAACCGCTTTCCGCGCGCGTGGCCGACCGGCGGCCGCGGCGATCAGCGGCCTGGGGTCATGCTGTAGCGGGAAACGGGCTCGGCACGCTCATCCGCGCATCGACGCGGAGATTCACCGGGATCGTCTGAGACACTGGGCATGTCGGTACTTGACGGTTCCAAGGGAATCCTCCTTCGCGGATGGGATGGGACCTCGTACGGGGTTCCGGCCTGAGCCGGGCTGACTCTAGCACTCGGCGCGGAACGTGGGAAGGAGGCTTCGACGGAAAACGTCGAGTACAGTCGGGCCCGCCTCCCGCCGAAAATGGGAGGGTAGGTCGCGAAACCGCAATTGACACGGAAGTCGTCATGACGCGACGAGCCGCGGCGCTCCGATCCATCTCGAGGAGGACATCCTGCAGCAACGAGCCCTCGTCGGTCCCGGACTCCTCCTCGCCTTCGGCGCGAGCCTCCTCGGGGCCCTCCTCCTTCCCCTGCCCGCCTCCGGCGAAATCATCGCCTCGGAACGCGGCTTCGCGGTCGACCTTCCCGAGGGCTTCGCCTATTCCGACGGCGACGGAAAGAACCGCTTCTCCTTCGTCGATCCCAATCAGGCCATGGAATTCGATCTCTTCGTCTACGATTCCGGCCGCTTCGCCGACGCCGCCGCCATAGCGGACAACACGATGGCCAAACTCGGCTCGAAGGGTCAGCGGGAGAATTTCGACTATGAGGGACGGAAGGCCGTCTTCATGGAGCTCCTGTTCCAGCTCAACGGGGTTCCCAAAAGGGGCTACGGCATTGCAATCGCGGGGCGTGGCGCCCACGGGAAGAGCCCCGCCGAAGCCTCCTTCGCCCTCCTCTCCTTCACCGATTCGGGCTCCTTCGAGGCCTATTCGGACTTTGTCCTTTCCGCCCTCGACTGTTTTTCCATAGATCGCCTGGCCCTGCGCTCGCCCGGTCCCCTCTCCCAATACGTCCTTCCCTTTCCCGCCAAGCGCGATGCCTCGAAGACCCTCGTCTTCAATGACACGAAGCTCGGCCTTCCCTGGAGCGACGACGAGGCCGCCCAAGTCCACGACACCGTCAACCGCGAGTACAAGGTCCTCGCGGCCTATGCCGACAGCGATACCCTCTGGCAGGGGGCCTGGGCCCGCTTCTATCGCATGGTCTGGAGGGAATCCGACCGCCGCCTCGACAGGATCGCCGCGGCCCTCGACCCCCTCCTGCCCGACGATCCCACCGACGCCGCGAGGATACTCCTCCAATGGACCCAGGGCTGGACCTACGAGCGTGACCTCAATGGGGCCGATTTCGTCGACCCCCTCACCGCCGCGATGGAGGGAAGGGGCGACTGCGATTCGCGGGCGATGGTCTTGGCCATCCTCCTCCAGCGCCGGGGCATCGACGCGATCCTGATGGTGTCGCGCGACTACTCGCACGCGTTAGTAGGCATCGACGTGCCCGGCGGCGGGCAACGCTTTCCCTTCGAGGGCAAGAAATGGCTGGTCGGCGAGACCACCGCCCATGTCGGCCTCGGCATGATCGCCGCTTCGCAGGCCGACTGGTCGAAGTGGATGGGAATAAAGCTCGACGGCAAGGACACCGCTGGCAATTGAATGAATTGATGGCTGAGTAATTCCACCTGATGGGCATAGATTCCACGGAGGCAGCTTGACATTCCTAGGGCAATTGTCAAACATAGCGCAGCCTCCCGCCAAGGAGATACAATGCCTGTCAAGCGCGACTATGGACTGGCCCTCGATCGTTCCTCGACAGAGGGTCACGAGCGGCTGATTTCCTACATCAACATCAAGTTGGCAAGTCTCGGACTCCCCCTCTATTCCCGCGAAGGAACCTCCTTTGTCGAGCTCGCCGCCGACACCCTCGAGAATCTCCGCGAAAAGAACCACCTCCTCGGCGACAGACTGCCGCCGGCCGATAGGCGCATCCAGGCCTTCCTCGACTCCTACCTCGAGGAACTCGGTGGCGAGACCATACCGCGCCTCCCTTCGAACACCTTCATTCTCGACCGCTACGGGATGGGAAGGGAACTGTCCCTTCCCCCCGACGCCCATCGCCATGTGTCGCCCACCCTCTCCTCCTGGCGGGTCAAGAACGGGGTCCTCCATAACCCGACCAACGACCGCCGCACCACCGAGGGCGTCTTCCATGTCGCCACCGGCGGCCTTCCCATCCCCCCCGACAAGAAGGCCGTGCCCAAGATCGCCTATGCCCGCCTCCTCCAGATGGCGCTTTCGCCTCCCGACGAGCTTCTCGCCCTCCCCTTCACCGCCACGGGCCAAGAGAAGGCCCACTGCTTCCTTTCCCTCCTTATAAGGCCTCCCGTCTGTCCCGAGGTACCAAGCTACTCGGTCGAGCGCTCGATGGAGCTCAGACTCTTCGCGCCGGGGTCCCTGGCCGCGAGCCTCGACTTCATCGAGAGCATCTTCGGCAATTCCGGCGATCCCTGGGTGCCGGAGAACGACGCGGCCCTCTCGCCCCTCTCCTGGACGGGACATACGGGCTGCATCATCCTCGCCACCCACCTCGTCGGCGCCAAGAAGAAGGACCTGGGGCTTCCGCGTTGGGACGAGGCGACCGAGCGCGAGCGGCGCGATGGCATGGCCTGGAAGGAGGAGGGCGAGCTCTACAACGGCGGCAAGCCCTTCAAGCTCACCGCCCGCGACGAGAGGGGCGTCGTGGTGTCGATCATCGCGGACAACTACTTCGGCTACGCAAAGAAGGAAGTGAAGACCCAGATATCGTATTCGGCCAACCTCCTCGGCCTCGCCGAGGAGGAGCACGCGGGCGGAGCCCTCGTCTTCCCCGCCTACAGCCTCGGCACCCGCTTCGTGCCCGACCACTATATCCGCCTCGAAGGACATTCGATCGGGCGGGTGCGCGAGATCATGGGCGGGGAGATCGACTGGAAACCCTTCGGCTACGGCCTCGACCGCCGTTTCGCCGACATCGTCTACCTCCCCGAGGACGCGACCATCTCGCTGGACGACCAGAGGGCCCGCTGGACCGTCGACGGCGAGGCCAGGAGCATCCGCGTCATTCCGGGCGAGGTCTATGTCCACCCCTCGGGTTACCAGGTGCAGATGGACCGGCATCCCGGCACCGGAGCCTGGCGTCTCATCGGCAAGGGCGCCGAGGGCCTTTTCGCCCACAAACCCTGCACCGTCTCGGGGGGCGGCAAGTCGGAGATATCGAAGTCGATAGCCGACGCCATCAGCTACTATCCGCTGATCACCGGCGACTTCGAGGCGGACATGGCGATGGTCAAGGCGATCATCGACGGAGACTACTCGCATCGTTTCAAGGATCAGGCCGGCGGTCAGCCCGACCACCGGCCCATCCTCTCGCCCGAGCGCTCCCTCGGCTCCGTCATCAAGCTCCTCTCGCCCTCCTCCCTCTACACCGACGAGCACAACGCCTGGCTCCGCTCCATTCCCGAACGCATCAAGGCCTTCGTCTTCCTCATCAAGCGCTTCTGGCGCCGCGAGTGGGGCGAGGACTGGGCCTCCCACTTCAGCGTCGACGCGGTCAACGGGGCGCCAGGCAACATCATCAAGTTCGAGGGCCGCGTCGTCCAGGGTTCCTACCTCCGCGTCGGCCGCGACGCATCGGGCAAACAGCGCAACTTCAAGCTCAGGCAGGACTTCATGCCCGCGGTCAAGCTCCAGCGCGAGGACGACATCAGCGCGAGCGTGGTCGTGCCCGCGAAGAATCTCGAGGGCCTGCCCTGGTGGGCCGATCGCGAGCTCTCGCTCAAGTTCGTCCGCAACTGCGAGGCCCGCTTCTTCCAGCGCCCCGACGACGCCGTCATTCGGGGCTACGACAAGAAGGCCGAGGAAGACCTCGCGCGATCGGATAACTTCATCTCCAACTTCGATCCCCTCTCGCGCCAGAAGGCCAAGAGGATGATCGAGAAGAGCGTGAGCTTTTCCGAATACACGGCCCCGATGCGCGCCTTCATCGAAGGCGCAGCCGCCGATCCCGACTGTCAGTGGTTCGTCGCCAGCGACAAACTCCGCATCGTCGACGGCCTCCCGACGAAGAACCCGCGCTTCCTCCAGCTCGATCCCTCCCTCGTCGAACACCGCTCCAAGCGCCTCGCCGAGATCGGCACGAGGCTCTATAGGGGCATAGCCTCGGGAAGGCCCCTCCTCGATCCCGTCAATTCCGTCCTTCCGGGCAGGCGCAACAATCCCGCCGAGCCGGGTTCCGCGACCCAGGGAGCCATCCGTCCCCTTGCCGTGTACGGCCCCATCCATTGGCAGGAACTTCCCGAGCTTTTCATGGACTTCATCTGCTCCCTCACCGGCAAGAGTCCCTCGACGACGGGGGCCGGCAGCGAAGGCGCCCTGACGAAGGGGCCCTTTAACGCCCTCGTGCCGACCACCGACCTCAATAACGCCCTCCTGTCCTTCATCCTCACCGGCTACGAGGGCTTCACCACCGCGGCGGGCCATGTGGGTCGGGCCTTCAAGGTCGATCACGACATCTCCCTCCTCGTGCCCGAACTCTGGTCCCGTCTGGAACCCAAGGAGCGCGACCCCCGCGCGATGCTGAAGGCCGGTTATCTCGAAAAGGTCGTCGACTTCGATTACGAAGGGCGCCGGATTCCCGCGAGCCGCCTCGGCTATCGCATCACAGCCCTCTTCGCCAGCACCTACCTCGGCCGCATCTTCGACACCCCGGCCTCCGTCTTTCCCGATGAACTGCTGCGCCCCGAGCTCCAGTCGATGGCCGACTTCGTCGATGGCGTCGAGAACATCGCGGAGGCCCAGGTCAAGGCCGCCCGCAACTATCTCGCCGACGGCTCCGCCGATCGAGGCGCGATTCCGCCGATACGGGCCCTCCTCCACATCATGGCCGAGGGCAGCTTCGAAGGGCGGGGCATCGAGGATCCGGAGATCCGCAGGCTCTTTACGCGCGAGTACGTCCTCTCGTCGCCCTGGTACGCGGCCCGCCTCGACGCCTATGTCCAACGCGAGATGGCCTTCCTCGCCTCGGCCATCGCCGGCCAAAAGGCCTTCCTCTCCGATAGGGGCGATGATCAGGGCTCGACCGTGCGCTATGTGAGGGAAAACCTCGAGATGGCCGAGGCGAAGCTCGAAAGGGTGTCGACGCCCGCCTTCCGGGCCGGCCTCGTGGGGACGATCGGCCTCGACCCCCTGTTCAGGGGATAGCGGCCCTGCCCATCCCCCGGGGCCGAAGCTCCGCGGCGACGGCTCCCCACGGCGCCGCCCCCGCCGCGCCGACCTTACTTTGCGAAGCGCGCAGCCAGAATGCGATCCGTGACGACCTGGGGGAGGGATTCGAGAAGGGCCGCGGCGGCGGCCAGGTGACCGACGCGATAGCGGGCCTTGGGCCGAGGCTCGCGGAGTATCCGTGCCACCAGCGCGCCGACCAGCCCTGCCTCGCTTCGCTTCGTGTCGAATTCCTCCATCGAACCGATCCAATCGGCCAATCGGGCCTCGTACAGAGCGCGGCGTTCCGGCGCGGCCTTGGCGAGACCCGCCTCGAGATCGCGCCTCGTCGCCAAGCCTGCCCTGGTCTTTATGCCTCCGCAGCGGACGAGGACGACAGGGGGGCCTTCGCGACCCAGCTCGATGGCGAGGGTCCGCGCAAGACAGTTGACGGCAAAGTCGGCTGCGTGGATACCGGCCACCCAGGGCGTCGGCATGAGGCCGGGGGTCGCTATCCACAGGATCCTTCCGCGGCCGCGGCGGATGGCCGGGAGGAAGGCCTGGACGAGGGCTATCGAGCCGGTCACCCGAGCGTCGAACTGCCTGGACAGCTCTTCCGTGTCGGCCAGCTCGATCGGGCCGACCATGGATCCGCCGGCGTTGTTGATCAGCGCGAAAAGCCCCGTTTCCCCGCGCCTTGCGAGTTCGGTTTCCACCGACTCGACGAGCTTTGGGAGCCTTTCTCGGTCGTTGAGCTCGTAGAGAAGCGGCACGAGGTTAGGGAGGTCGAGATCGAGGAGTTCCTTGCGATCGGCCTCCTTTCTGACAGTCCCAAAGACTAGCCAGCCCTTTTCGACCAGCTCAAGGGCGATGGCCCTGCCAATGCCCGATGAAATACCGGTCACCATGACGCCGCCCGCGGCGACGACGCCTTCTTGAATCCTAGCCATAGGCCCTCCTCTTTGAACGTCGAAGCAATCCATATTGCGAAACATTTGTTTTATACATTTGTTTTATACCTTTGCTTAACACGCTTGTCAAGCTCATACAGCCCAACTAAAGTGACCGAATGGATATCGCAGAACTATTCGCCCGGCCCGATGAGGCCGCGACCATGACGCCGGAACGGCGCATCCTCGTGGCGACCCTCGATTGCATCGCCGAGCTGAGACTCGAAGGAGCGACAGTCCGCGCAATCGCCGCAAAGGCAGGCCTCAACGCCGCGGCCGTCAATTACTATTACCGATCCAAGGACAGGCTGGTGGAGGCTGCCCTTCGCTTCGCCTGGACCCATGTCTCCGAGGACATAGACCGGATAGTCGCCTCGACGAAGGACGGAAGGGAGGGCCTCGAAACGGCCGTCCGCTTCCTCATCGAAGGAGCCTACAAATACCCCGCGATCATCAGAGCCATCCTGATCGAGGACCCCGCTCTTCGCCGCGAGGCCGGCGCGTTTTTCAAGGGCCTTTTTGAGAGGCTGAGTGCGAAGGCCGGGGCGCCCGGGGACCCGGGGCTTGGCACGGCCGTCCTCCTCGCCCTCGCGACCTTCATCGGTCTCGCCCCCGAGGCATTCACGGCTCTCACCGGCAGAAATCCCGGCGACGCGGAGACGCGGGATCGACTCGCCGCCGACATCGCGCCCTGGCTCTTTTCATCCCCCCTCGCTTGACGGGCTCCGTCGCGATCCCTACTTTCCGAGATCAAGGAGAAGCAATGTCAGCCAACCTCGTCGTGAAGAATATCGGAGAACTAGCCACTCCCCGGGGCTTCGAGGCTCCGCGGGGCAGGGATGCCATGGGCCGCGTCGAAGTGACGAAGGACGCCCTCGTCCTCGTCCTCGACGGAAAGATCGCGTGGGTCGGGCCCGAGGCGGCCTTCCGCGCTGACCCCGCCCTGGCGAGGCGCGCCGAGGGGCTTCCCGTCCTCGACGCGAAAAAATCCGCCGTGATTCCCGGCTTCGTCGACAGTCACAGCCATTTTGCCTTTGCGGGCTTCCGCGACGAGGAGTTCCTCTGGCGCGCCGGGGGCCTGCCCTACATGGAGATCCACCGGCGAGGCGGCGGCATCCGCACGAGCATGACCTCGACCCGGGCCGCTGGCCTCGACGAACTCGTCGCCCTCGGTGGCGCGAGACTCGACAGGATGCTCGCCCTCGGTATAACCACGGTGGAGGGAAAGTCGGGCTATGGCCTCGACCGCGACACGGAACTCCGCCAGCTCGAGGCCATGCGCCTCCTCTCGGCCCGGCAGCCGATCGACATAGTACCCACCTTTCTCGGCCCCCATTCGACCCCGCCCGAATTCGAAGGCCGGCCCTCGACCTATATGGACTTCGTCATCGGCGAGGTGCTGCCCGAGGTGAGGGAACGCGGTCTCGCCCGCTTCTGCGACGTCTTCTGCGAAAAGGGAGTCTTCGAGATCGCCGATTCGCGGCGCTATCTCGAGGCGGCCAAGGCGATGGGCTTCGGCCTCAAACTCCACGCCGACGAGATCGAGCGCATCGGGGGTGCGGGCCTCGCCGCCGAACTCGGGGCGACGAGCGCCGACCATCTCCTCAAGGCCGACAAGGCCGATATCGAGAAGATGGCGAAGGCCGGGGTCGTGGCCACCAATCTTCCCCTCACGGCCTTCACACTTCGGGAACCCTATGCCGACGCGCGCGGGGCGATCGACGCCGGCTGCGCCCTGTCGCTGGCCTCCGACCTCAATCCCGGCTCCTGCTACAGCCAATCCTTCCCCTTGATGATAGCGATCGCCGTCCTCTATCTCGGCCTCTCCCTCGAGGAAGCCCTCGTCGCCACGACCCTGGGCGGTGCCGCGGCCCTCGACATGGCCGATCGCGTGGGCTCGATCGAGCCGGGCAAAGAGGCGGACCTCCTCGTCCTCGATGCGCCCTCATACCGCCACCTCGCCTATAACGTGGGCATGAACCAGGCGCGAGCGGTCGTGAAGAAGGGAGCCCTCGTTTTCGGGAATTGAGGAAGAGAACCTCGTTCCGTAGCCGACGGGGAAAACCGTCTCGGAGGCCACCAGGTTTGACCTGCCGGCCCCTTCAACGCGCGGGGGTCCGCGCGGGGGCCCGCGCGGGCTCCCTCCTCGACAGGGCATAGATCAGCACCGCGAACAGGACGGCCGCGAAGACGACAACGAGGGCGGGCGAAATCCCTTCGTGGTACACGAAGAGGCCGAGGACGAGCTGCATGGTCGGCGACACGTACTGGATGAAACCGAGACGCTGAAGCGTTATGCGATTCGCGGCGAAGGCGAAGGTGAGGAGGGGGATGGCGGTGACCGGTCCCGCCACGGCGAGGAAGATGGTGGCGCCGAGATCCGGTCCCCCGAAGGCACCCTCGCCGGCCAGATGCCTCGAGGCGAGATAGATGAGGGCCAAGGGCGCCACCGCGAGGGTTTCGACGGCAAGACCCGTCATGGGGTCGAATCCCGCCTTCTTTTTCACGAGGCCGTAGAAGCCGAAGGTGAGGGCCAGGATGAGGGATATCCAGGGAGGAGAGCCGAGCATGGCCGTCGCGACGAGAACCCCCGCCGTGGCTATCGCCATCGAGGCCTTGGTAAAGCCATCCATCTTCTCGCGCATGAACAAGGCGCCGAGGGCCACCGAGACCAGGGGATTGATGTAGTATCCGAGAGAGGATTCGACGATGTGCCCATGATCCACCGCCCATATATAGACGCCCCAGTTAGTCGTTACGAGAAGGGCGGCGGCGACGGCCATGCCCAGACGCCTCGGATCGCGCGCGACCGCGACGATGCCCCTAAGGCCACCCTTAATCGCGAGCAGGAGAAGGGTGAAGAGGGCGGCCCATACGATGCGATGCGCGAGGACCTGCAAGGCGTCCACCGCCTCCAGACGCTTCCAGTATAGGGGAAAGAGACCCCACATCATGTAGGTTCCGAAGGCGGCTATAGTGCCTCGGCGCTGATCCTGGAGCTTCGAAAGGGGCATACGGCATACTAGCCGGCCCCTCCGAACCCTGCCTAGCGGATCAGGATCGCCACAGAGAGGCCGCCGACGGAGCTAACCCTTCGATCGGCCACCCTGTCCCTATTGGCCCTGATTGGCCTCCGCGAGCATCGATTGCGCAAGGGTGGCGTCGTCGCCGGCGAAGAGCCCGGAGGCCAAGCCAGCATCCAAAATCGACTTTGCCTCGTCCCCCGCTCCGCTGTCGAGGTCCAAGCGCGCGAGGAGGAGGGTCCTCGGGCCCGCCCAGGTACCCGACGCGGGCATGGCTCGGAGAAGCTTCACCGCGCGAGCCACGCTGCCCCCGGCGGAGAGAGCCCAGGCTTCCGCATATTGGGCCGAGTCCTTGGCCGCTCCCTGAGTAGCCTGCCCGGCTTGATCGAATTTGGCGGCGGCCTCGTCGTACTTCCCGTCCCGCGCGAGGGCCCGACCCTCGTCCATGATGGCCTGGCTATCGGTATCGTCCGTCGCCCAGGTGACCGAATCGGAGGATGGCTCAACCGCCGCGCCGCGGACCCCGGCCACCGAGGTCTGGGAGGAAGAAACTCCCGTTTCTACCAGCTTCCCCATCTTTTGGAGCAAGTCCGCTCCTGCCTTGTCCCCAGGCAGGCCGGCCCCGTAGAAGGCGGCCAGCCCGTAGGTGCCAGGCACCGTGATGGAAATTCGACGCCCGCCGCCCGAGAGTTCCACCAAGGCGCCCTGGCCGAGCCTCAGCGTCGCCGAGGAATCGACCTTGTCTCCGATGGAAATGGGCGACCATATCGTCCCCTTTTGGACATCCACTCGGCCATCGAGCCAGGAAACCGAAAGAGGAAGGGCCGTCGCCGAAAAGGCCGCCAAAAGCGCCGCGAAGATCAATACCGCACGTTTCATCAAATCGCCTCCACAATTTCGTCAGAACTCTATGATATCCCGCGGCCGCTCCCTCTGCAGGGATTCCCGCTCCTAGTCGCGCGTTCCATCTTCGATTGGGGAATCGCCGCTTTCCTCTCGCCCCTCATCCTGCCTCAGATAGAAATCGACCTTCGTAAGGACGGGGCCGGGCTTCGACCCATCGTTACCCTTCACCGGCGGCCTCGCATCGCCTCCGTAGTTCGCATAATTCCGAAGGCTACTCTCGGACCACGGGCGAGTCGGAACTTCGGGATGATAGCTTACGGCGAGTGCCGCTGCCATGCGCGAATCGGGAATAGTCCGCCCCCCCGGCATCATGACACGAGACGCCGATTGACGAGACGCGGATTCTCGCGAGGTCGAGTCGGACTTGGCAATCGTTGCCGGGTCGCCATATCGAACGAAAATGGCGGCGGGAGATGACTGGGCTCCGATGGTCCGATCGACCGCGATAGTCCTTTGATACTTGTCGGCGCCTTTTATTGCCGTGACGCCCTTCGCAAAGGGCATCGGCGCCAAGGAGATCGGCGCAAGCGATGCCGGCACCGCCCGAACCGAGTCGAGGCGCCCGCCCGCGGATAAGGGAGCCGTCATGGGATTCGTGTCGGCTCCGGCATTGTACGATCCGGTCGCCGCGTAATTCGCGATGATCAAAGAATACGATCGGGCCCTGACCGCCAAGCTGGAGTTCGAGATGCCGCCGGAAACCTTCGAGGCGGCCATCTTTGCGACACCCGTCGAAGCCGAAGTCGCCACCCAGCGTCCCGAGGATACCAGGGATTTTGCTGTCGCCGAACCGTAGTCCGTCGTCCAGGTGAAAGTATACGAGATGCTCGTGGAGCCGCCGGAATCGACGAGGCAGAAGCCGAAGGCGTCGTTGGCC
This sequence comes from Rectinemataceae bacterium, assembly GCA_035531315.1. GTDB lineage: Bacteria > Spirochaetota > Spirochaetia > Treponematales > Rectinemataceae > CAIJMU01. The sequence continues at coordinate 670 of DATKTD010000190.1, read as the reverse complement.
TGAGGCGCCGACCACCCTGTGATAGAGAAGGGAGATGCGAAGCCCGTGGTAACCGGCGTAGAGCTCGACGGCGTGGATGTATCGCCGGTCCAATAACGGAGCGAGGCCGCCGTGCCGCTGGTCACCGCGTAGGTCAGGGTCAGGGTCGAGGTCGCCGAAGAGTACGAAAGAGTCGGAGGATTGGTCGTAGTATCGAGAACGATGGCGAGCGAAGCCAGGTTGGTCGAGACATTGTTCTTGGTCGTGCCCGAGGCGGCGTTCCCGGTAGCATCCTCGGCCTTGAAGGTGAAGTCATATTTGGCTTGCCCGAGGACGGGAGTCTTCACGTTCGTAACAACCTGCGAGGGGGTCCCGGAGACGCGAAGCGATCCGCCCGACCAGGAGACGACGGTAGCGGCAAAATCCAAGTTCGCTGGATTGGTCCAGCCAAGAGTAAAGGTCCCGTCCGAATTAGCTGTGGCCGATTCGACGCCCACATTGTCGGGAGGCGTCCCGTCAGCCGTGGCACTAGCCGTCACCCCCGTCGTCTCTATGTTCCCCACGCTATCCTGCGTCTTGAAGGTGAAGGTGTAAGCTCCGTTCGCCAAGACGCCGGTCGTGTAACTCGTCGTGCCCTTCGGCTCGCTTTGATTGCCGCTGTGGGTCCCGTCCGTCCATGTGATGTTCACCT
>DATKTD010000189.1:0-2146 GCA_035531315.1 Rectinemataceae bacterium | reverse complement strand
TGAAAAGCCGTGGATAATTCGGGCGTCGCGATCGACTGTGCCGGTGGCGGCCTGGAGGCCCCAGGGGCCGGCCATGAGGCGCGTGAGGCGCGAGGCGGTTTTATTCGGACTGGGCATCGTCTTCGTCCTCGTTTGGCAGATATTCGGGGGGCGGCGGCAGGGCCGGCTTTTTGGTCGGCTCGGGCTTGGCGCGGACGGCGGATTCGGTCTTTCCGGTTTCGAGCCCGGCGAGATGGCGCCAGAGTTCGGCGGCCTTGATTCCGCCTCCGGTTGAGGTCTCGATCTTTCGGGCGTTCTCCCAGGCGGCGATGATTTCGCCCTGGCGGACGGACTGCTGCTCTTCTCGATCGAGGCCGAGGGAGGCGAGCGCGGCGGTTTGCGTGGCGATGCAGCGGTCGATCTTCTTGGCCCAGGCGGACATCTCTTTGTCTTCGTCGATCCATGGCCATGAGGGGACCTGCCATTCGTGATCGAGGATGTCCTCGCGCCAGGGGAGGCGTCCGTCGGCGATGGCGCGGCCGATCTGCCAGCGATAATGGGGGGTGAAGAACTTGCGGACGAGGTGGCGCTGGAGTCGGCGGAAGGCGACGAAGGCCTGGAGTAAAACGATTCGGCCGGAGGAATAGTTGAAGTCGGGCCAGAAGAGGAGGAGGACTTCGGCGGGCATGCCGAGCGGGGCGCAGAAGAGGCGGACGAAGGTGAGGACGTCGTCCTTGAGGTTTGCGCCGGGGCGGTTCTGGGCGATGGGCTTGATCTCGTCGCCTTGCTCGCCTTGGAAGATGATCGAGTAGCCCATCTCCGTGACGAGCCTGCTCATGTCCGTGTTCGAGTCGGAGAGGCTGGCCTTTGTGCCGGCGTTCGTGCCGGACTTGATCGCGGGTCGCATCTTTTCTTATCGCGATAGATGCCCACGACGAGCCTGCTCTGAATCTGCCAGGCGATGGTCGCGGCGGTGAGCACGTCATCGAGCCGATGTGCGAGGGGAAGGCCGGAGCAGAATATGGGGACGCAGCGGGTCTGGGAGGAGCGCTCGAAGGGCTGGCCGACATAGAGGAAGTTCTCGGCCGGGATCCGGCGGGCGGCGGATGAGCGGACATAGCCGAAGGGGTCGACGCTGCAGATCTGGTAGGCGACGGGTTTGCCTGCGGCGTTGAGGACGACGCCCTGCTCGACGCGGCCGTCCGTGAGGGCGTTCGAGCTGGGGGGCCCGATGCGTTCGGCTTCGATGTGCTGGAGCTTGCCCGCGATCTGGGGATCTTCGCCGCCCATCTTGATCATGCCCTGATCGCCGGGGACCATGCACTCGCGGAGGACGAGGGCCTGGAACTCGGGCCAGTCGAAGAGGCCGCGAATCTCGGGGTGCTCCGTGACGGCGGGCCATATCTCCTGCTCGATCTTGTGATTGAGGTCCTCGTCGGCGGTGCGGGCCTGGAGTGTGAAGCCGGTGGGGCCGAGGATATAGTCGGTGGCGCGATTGACGAGGCTCTTGACGAGCCAGTTGTCTCGATAGAGGGTGCGGCCCATGCCGACGAGGAGCGGGCGATCGTAGCGCATGTCATAGTCGGCGGAGCCGGAGGTGCTGTGAATGTTCGATTCGCGGGCATAGGAGGCGGCCTGATAGCCGAAGGCGGTATATTTCGGCTGCTTCACGGGGACGATGTTCACGTCGTTCTTGACGCGAGCGGGGGCTTCGTCTCTGATGAGATGCTGGGCCGGGCTCATGTGGCGATCTCCATGGAGTCATCGGTGATCGGCTTGGCCTGCACGAAGGGCTGGATGTCCGCGTCGAGCCCGAGGCCGAGGGCGTCGTTATAGTCCTCGAGGTGCTTCTCGAGGCGGACGAGATAGGCGTCGAGCTCGAAGCGGGCGGCCTGCTGCCCCATGGCGCCCTGAGACTTGTAAGACGAGATGAGCGCCTCGACCTCCTCGATATGCAGGATGAGCATCGTGCGCTGCGCTGTGCTGCCCGTTTCGCGTCGCCAGCCGCCGTAGGTCCAGGCCATTCCAAGCTCCGAAGCAAACCTGGGACGAGCGAGCCGACCAATAAAAAAACGCGCCTGATAGAGTGTTTGGCCTCCAAACAGGCGCGTTATCATTTCGGCCGACTCACGGCGCGCGGGGGATCGGCCCGGGCGCTGCTCGCCGG
>DATKTD010000188.1:0-3820 GCA_035531315.1 Rectinemataceae bacterium | reverse complement strand
CTGACACGGCCTACGGATTATTTGGCAGTGAAGTCCCAATCGCAAGCGACTATGAAAGCATCCCGGCAATCGCCGACTACGTCGCTGTGCAAAAGACGCTCGAAAAGGCAGCGAATGTAGCGGCATGGACTCCTATCGTGTCGGTGGCCGCTCGTGTCGAAGTCGGCGGTTATTCCCAGAACTGCCCTGTCTTCGGTGCAGAAGGCCCGGGGTATTTCAAGACATTGTCTTCTTTGAGGATACGCCAAGGCGATCCGAATGAATTGAGCAAGGGCGGGGTCTTCCTCAATTCCGCGATGGCCGCGAAGGTCGAAGCAGCCTTGAAGCGGCCTCTTGCCTTAACCGATGTTGTCACGTTTTCAATGTACTCGGGAGGAAGCTTCAAAATAAGGACAGGTCATTTTGCGGGCATCTATGCCTATCCCGCGAGGAATGAGGCTCTCGACCGAGTGGTATTGGTCGATCCGACTATCTCAAGATCCCTCGCCAATTATACGCTCGGTTTTTCCCAGAGCGATTCGCAGGGTGCGGCTGGAGCCGAAGCGAGTATGACCCCTGGGGGCGGCGAGAAGACTCAGGATTTGGGCGCCGACTCCCTCGATTCGCTTTTCGCGACGGCGAGCGATGTGACTGCCCAATCTTCCTCTGGCACGACGCTTAAAAGCGTCAGCGCGGCCCTCGCGGATACCTCGAAAAGGGACGCTCTCGTGCTGACCGACCAGGCGGCCTGGAGCTTCGTTCTCGTGCGCACGCTCCCCGGCGCGTCCGGTGAGGTGTCGCGGACTCTCGAAGGGGGGCGGAAGGCGACAATGCCGACGACGCGGATAATGGACTGGCGCGAGGCAGCGGGCTCAAGCGCGCAGGCCTTGCTTGCCCTTCAGGCCGTATTCTACGTCGCCCTTGGCTTTATCGCCTTGGGCGCCATCCTCGTGATCATGAACAGCCTCGTGATTTCGGTGCTGGAACGGACGGGTGAGATCGGGACGATGCGAGGACTGGGGGCAAGCCGTGGCTTTATTCGGGGGCTCTTTATCACCGAAAGCATGAGCCTTACCCTTGGGGCGGGCATAGTGGGCATAATCGGGGGAATCCTCGTGAGCCTCGGCCTTGGCGCCTATGGTATACAGGTATCCAACCCATTTCTGGCATCGCTATTCGGCGGGACCAAGCTCGTGCCCCTCGTGACCGTCCAGGGAATTCTCCTTCATGGAATCATTGCGGCATTGATTGGCGTAAGCGCCTGGATCTATCCCGTATCGGTAGCCCTGCGGATACAGCCCGTCTCGGCGATGTCGAGGTGATGCGATGACCTTTTTCCTCGCGTTTCGCAACCTCGTCAGGCTTAGGCGGCGCTATACCCTCGTTGCACTGGCCGTTCTCGTCGGATTCTCCCTCGTCTTCGTGGTATCGGGTACGGCTCTCGGCGCCCTCGAGGCGATGAGGGCCAAGGCCGCCCGCTATTTCGCCGGCGATGTCTCCGTGCAGGGCTTTCCCGATAACGATAGGACGCATCAGAGGATCAAGGACGCCGAGGCGATGTGCCGCGAGCTCCTTGGGGCGGGCATCGGCGTGCGAAGCGCGACGCCTCGGAACATCTACTACGGTGAGGACGCTACCCTGATCTTTGGCGGGGAGGTCGTGCGGCAGAGACGCCTTGTCGGCATAGATTTCGACAAGGAGGCTTCGGCCTTTGCTGGCTTGGCCTGTATCGAGGGCTCGATAGAAGGCATGACTGGTACGGGCGGACGTGAGGGCATTCTGATCAGCGAGGCGGCGGCAAAGATCCTCGGCGCGCACTTAGGGGATGACATCACGATAACCCTGAGCACCGACACGGGACAGTACAATTCGGGAACCCTCGTGGTGAGGGGGATTTTCCGCGAGACGAGCCTTTTTGGCTATCTCGCCTATATGCAGCTCGATGCCCTCAACGATCTCACGCGAAGGCCGAGGGGCTCGGCGACCGATATCGCCATTTATGGAAGGCCCGGTGAGGACACAGGTGCCCTTGCCGAGCGTGTCAGGCTCTTTCTTGGCCGGTCCTATCATGTCTTGCCCAAGATGGCGGTGAAGGCCGATGTTGACGCGGCGCTCTACGGGATCAAGGAGCAATCCTACGCCGTGCTGCCTCTCGAGGGAAATCTGACGCAGATGCGGGATATCGTGCAGGCCTTTCTCGCCATCACCTGGGTGGCCGTCGGGATATTCATTGCCATCGTGATGGTGGGGATACTCAACACCTTTAGGGTCATAGCTTACGAAAGGACGCGGGAGATCGGGACGATGCGAGCCATCGGCATGCAAAGGCGGTCGGTACTCGCGCTCTTCGTCATCGAGGCTCTGCTCATGGCGCTTATGGCCTGCATAGGCGGCGTGATTGTAGGCTACGCTGGGTTTGGCATTTTGGGCTTTCTCGACCTTGGCCGGATTCCGGTGGCCGGTCTTTTTACCGAGCGCGGACGGCTCGGCTTTTTCGTCGACCCGGCGACGGTCTTCCTCGATTTCTGCATAATGCTGGGCGCGACGGTCGCGGCCGCCTTCGGACCCGCACGGCGGGCAGCCTTGGCGGACCCGGCGGAAGCATTGAGGACGGAAGGATAGACATGCGCAGAAAGACTCTCGTGGCCTCGGTCATCGGCTTGGCCCTTGGCCATTGACCTTGGAGTCTCGGTGGAGTTCTCGGATTTGCCCAGTTCTTGTGGAGGGCCGGTTAGGCTTCGCTTTTTGATGCCGCGGTGAACGGCTTGAAGATATTCCTCAAGTGGGCACTTATTAAAAAGGCGATACGCCGATGCATTCGCACACTGTGGGTAGAACGGGAAATTGCTGATATGAAATCAATTAACTTCCTTGGCGCGTCGCTAAGGCTGCCCTTCGAAGTTACCTGCTGACGCAATGAATGAATTCTCGTCAAAGAGGTGATGATGAAAAGAGCCCTGATTACTGGCATCACAGGACAAGATGGGGCATACCTAGCCCTCCTTCTTCTCCAGAAGGAGTACGAAGTGTTTGCGACCTACCGCCGGACCAGTTCTGTCAATCAATGGCGCATTGAAGAGCTCGGAATTTCAGAGCACCCTCATTTGCATCTTATTGAATATGATCTTACCGACGCAACTTCAAGCATTCGGCTTTTGGAAAGTTGCATGCCCGATGAAGTCTATAACCTAGCAGCGCAGAGTTTCGTGAGCGTCTCTTTCGGGCAGCCAATAGCCACGGCTATGATAACTGGCCTGGGCGCCCTGCATTTGCTTGAGGCTATTCGCATTGTCAATCCTAAAATACGGTATTATCAGGCTTCAACTTCAGAGATGTTTGGCAAGGTACAAGAGACCCCTCAGACCGAGAAGACGCCATTTTATCCTCGGAGTCCCTATGGGGTAGCAAAACTCTATGCTCACTGGATGACGATCAATTATCGAGAGTCTTATGATATATTCGCAAGTTGCGGAATACTTTTCAATCATGAGTCTCCCCTACGAGGGAAGGAGTTCGTTACTCGGAAAATTACCGACTCGGTCGCGAAAATCATCCAGGGCAAGCTTGATGTCGTAGAACTCGGAAACCTCGACGCAAAGCGTGATTGGGGCTATGCAAAGGAGTACGTCGAAGGTATGTGGCGCATGCTGCAGATGGATAAACCGGACATCTTCGTTCTCGCGACGAATCGGGCTGAGACCGTCAGGGATTTTGTCTCTCTGGCGTTTAAATCTGTGGATATCCAAATCGAATGGAAAGGCATTGGAGAAAACGAATCTGGCATAGATAGCAAGACAGGCAGAACGTTAGTTCGGGTAAACCCGAAATTCTACCGCCCAGC
>DATKTD010000187.1:0-5194 GCA_035531315.1 Rectinemataceae bacterium | reverse complement strand
ATGGAGCGGTCGTCGAGGAGGACGATGTCCTCGAAGACGAACATCTTCTTCTTGATCTCCTCGGCGAGCTCGGGGCTGTCCTCCTCGAGGGCCTCGATGATGCCCTTCTCCGAGGTGCGGTCGACGAGGTTGAGGATCTCGACGATGGAATCGACGCCGCCGGCGGCGGTGAAGTCCTCGCTGGACAGGGTCGAAAGCTTCTTCTCGAGGACGCGCTCGACCTCGCGAAGGGTCTCCGGCGAGGTCCGGTCCATGGCCGCGATGCGCTTGGCGATATCCGACTGGATCTCGTGAGGCAGCTTCTGCAGGATGTAGGCGGACTTGTTCGGCTCGAGATAGGCGAGGATGAGGGCTATGGTCTGCGGGTGCTCGGTCTGGATGAAGTTGAGGAGGTGGGCCGGATCGGTGCGGCGGATGAAATCGAAGGGTCTCACCTGGAGGGAGGAGGTCAGGCGATTGATGACATCGATGGCCTTCTGGGAACCCAGGGCCTTCTCGAGAAGTTCGCGGGCATAGTCGATGCCGCCCGAGGAGATGAACTCGGATGCCATCATGAGTTCCTGGAACTCGGTGAGGACGGCGTCCTTCTGGTCCGGCTCCACCGACTCGAGACGCGCTATCTCGAAGGTCAGGGTCTCGATCTCGTCCTCGCGGAGATGCTTGAAGATCTCGGCGGAGATTTCCGAGCCGAGGGTGACGAGGAAGATCGCCGCCTTCTGCCGCCCATTCATGTCCTTTATGGAGCGGGGATTCGATTTTTTCGAAGTGCCCCCGCCTCCCCCGGCGGTCGCCGCCTGGGCGGCGGCCTTTCCCTTTGCTGCCTGGGCCATGGGCTATTCCTCCCTGATCCAGGTGCGGATGAGCTGGGCGACGTCCTCGGGGTGATCCTTGGCCATGTTGATGGCATGCTCCTGCAGCTCGAGACGCTTGCGCTCCTCGACGGACATGGACACCTCGATGCTCTGCTCCTCGGCCTGGCGGATCGCGTTCTCCCGGAGCATCTGTTGCTCGAGCGCGCGCTTTTCCTCCTGGATGCGACGGCGGCGCTCGATCTCCCTCGATATGACGCGGAAGACGATGAAGCCTATCATGAGGATGGCGAGGCCGACGAGGGACCAGAGGATGATCTGGTTGACCTGCTGCTGGTTGCGGTAGGAGGCATTCTCGTCCCGGAACTGGGCGCTGCGGTCTACTTGGATGTTCTGGACCGTGACGGAATCGCCCCTGGCCTTGTCGAAACCGATGGCGTTCTCCACGAGGGCCTGGGCCTGCTTGAGCTCGTCGGAGGGCACGGGCACGTAGCTCCTGTCGATCTCGCCGTTCGGCGTCACCTTGACGCGGCCGTTCTTGTCGTAGTTCCACTTCCACTGGCCGTCGATGTTGACGGACACCGTGACGCGCTGGATGCTCGGCGAGGTGATCTCGTCGATATTGCGCTTGTTCACGTCCTCGTTGTTGGTCGACTGATTTTGGGTCATCTTGCCGACCATGTTCTGGAGATCCTTGTAGGCGGGGGCGGTCTGACCCTCGGCCCCGGCGGGGCCCTGCGGATTGAAGCCCGTACCCTCCCAGGTGGTCGTGTTCGTGCTCTTGGAGACGGTGATCGAGGGCACGATCTCGGAGTCGTCGTAGGGCGATCCCGGCGTCCGCGGCTTGATGGTGACCGGGTAGTATTCCTCGGTCTTGACCGTCTTCTTGGACATGTCCATGTCGATCTTGATGTTGAGGTCGCGCACGCGGTCGGCCGTGTAGATCTTCTGCAGGGCCTCGAGGACCTGGGCGCGATATTGGGACTCGAGATCCTGTATGAGCTTCTGCTCCTGCTTGGTCTGCTGGAGCCGATCGTAGTCGGCCAGGTTGGCGAAGTCGTTGAGGACGACGCCGTTCTGGTCGGTGATGACGATGTTGTCGTCGGTGAGACCCTCGACCGCGAACTTGAGGATCTTCTGTATTCCCTCGATCTTCTTGCGGTTCGTCGTGAGGTCCGAGCCCGGCCTCGGAAACAGGATGACGCTGGCGGTGACCGGTTTCTGATCCGCCTGGAAGAGCTGGGTCTCGGGCATGACGATGTTGACGCTCGCCTTGTCGACGTCGTCCAGGGCCTCTATATGCTGTTTGACCTGTTGGGTTATCGCCCGTCTCAGATTGACGTTGCGCTCGAAGTCGGTGATCGTCCAGCGCTCCATGTCGAAGATGGCCCAGGGATCGGTGCCCTTGGGGATGAGGTCTTCGCGGATCAGGATCGCCTTGGCCCGCATCGCCGTCTTCTGGTCCTTGACGAGGATGATACGGTTGTCCCCGACTTGATAATTGATGCCCTCGGTGTCCAGGCGGTTCGTGATGGCCCGAAGCTCGTCCTCGGTGGCCAGCGGCGTCTGCAGAAGCTTGACCATCGTCGGGGCCGAGGAGACCGACAGCAGCACGACGATGCCGATGATGGCGACGAGGACGACGACGCCCAGTATGAGCTTCTGCGTGAGCGTCCACTTGCCCCACAGGGCCCGGACTTGCCCGACGAGCTTCCCGAAGAATTCGTTCATGGTCCCCCCTATCGGAGCGGGTCGAAGACCCTGCTCCCCCCAGTACAAGCCGTATCGAGGTGCCGCCGGGCCAAGGCCCCGGCCGACCCGCGATCAGCTCCCCCTCCGCGCGTTTCCCCAAACACGCGGAGGCGGATACTGCCGCGCTTGGCGCTACGCCAAGCCTTCGGCTACCTCGAGTTGATCACTTCCTTCCAGCCGGTAACGATCCTGTTGAGGACAGTCTTGGCCAGATTGAGCGAAAGGTTCGCTTCCGCCATCGCTATCGTCACGTCGTGGGCGTTGACCGTATCCGGCGCCACGACCATCTGCTGAATTAGGCCCGAGGTCTTCTGCTGGTCGGCGTTGACCCCGTCGATCGCCTTGAGCAGGGCGTCCTGAAAACTGCCCCCGCCCGAGACCCCTCCGATCCTTCCCACCGAGGCCGCCGCGCTTGCCGAGCCCCCCGATTGCCGAGCGAGGCCCAGCTCCGCCGCCGACATCCCGAGGCCGTCTGCGCCGATTCCGTCCGTGGACAGGGCGTCCTGGGAGGCGGAAGGGTCGCCGGCGAGGCCCGCGAGGGTCGCGGCCAGATCATTGCCAGTGTACTGAAGGGAATTCGTGCGCGCAAGCGTCCCGCCCTGGCCCGTGAGGAGGGAGGTCGGGTCGAAGCCGCCTATGCCGGAAATCGCCATTCATTACCTCCCGATGTCCAGGGCCTTGAGGAACATGGCCTTCGAGCCGTTGGCCATGGCCGAATTGGCCTCGTAGGCCCGCGAGGCGGCGATCATGTCGACCATCTCGGTCACGATGTTGACGTTAGGCATCTCGACGTAGCCCGCCTGGGGCCCGGTCTTGATGGCGTCGGGATGGGTCGGGTCATAGACGAGGCGAGGAGGGCTCGTGTCCTTCTCGATCTCGGCGACGCGCACTCCCTGACCGATGCCGTTGTCGAGGCTCTCGGGGAGGAAGGGCATGTTGAAATAGGGCTGCTCGACCCGCGGCCTGAGGATGACCCTGCTCCGCTGGAAGGGACCGCCCTCGGCCGTCCGCGTCGTGCTCGCGTTGGCGATATTGTCGGATATGACGTCGGTGCGGAGACGCTCGGCCGTCATGCCGCTCGCCGCGATGTTGATCGCCGTGAAGAGTCCCATTCAGCCCCCCCTTACCGCGTCACCGAGTTCACTTGGTTGAACTCGTAGCTTTCGGCCTGGACCATCAGCGTGTACTCGAGCTGGTTGGTCAGGGAATCCATCATTTCCTGCTCGGGGTCGACGTTGTTGCCGTTGTTCTTGGTGGTCGTGAGGTAATCGAGGACGCGCTGGGGCTGGACCGAGCGCCAGTCCATCGGCTGCCAGTTCGTGAGGTGCCTGGGATCGGTGCGCTCCATCTCGAGGACGGGGCGCTGGGTCTCCGATTCGAGGGCCTGCTTCAGGGTCGACTCGAAATTGACCGTCGAACGCTTGAAATTCGGCACGTCGGCGTTGGCGATGTTGTTGGCGATGACGTCTCGCCTGAGCATGGCCACGTCCATCCCCCGCTTGAGAATCCCGGTCGTCTTGCCGAAAGTCGTGTCCTCGAACATCAGATACTCCTAAACTTCGCTAAAGCCACGCTGCGCGCGGCTCCGTCGATCCCGGGCCCCGAGACGCCGATGCGGCGCCCCGCTTCCCTCACCTTGTCCCATCGGCGCGACGGCCACCGCGCTTTAGCCGAATCACAATATGTACCTGGAGAGATCCTGCCGCTCCGCGAAGTCCTTGAATCGAGAGTCGACGAAGGCCGCGTCGATGGCCACCTTCGTGCCCTTCATGTCCGGGGCCTCGAAGGAAAGCTCCTCGAGAAGTCGCTCCATCACGGTCTGGAGGCGGCGGGCCCCGATGTTCTCGGTGGCCGTGTTGGCCGCCGTGGCGATCTCCGCGAGCCGCGTGACGGCCTCGGGCGAGAAGGCGATCTCGACGTCCTCGGTGCCCAGGAGCTGGACGTACTGGGCCGTGAGGGCGTTTTTGGGCTCCGTGAGGATGCGGCGGAAGTCCTCGACGCCGAGGGCGTCGAGCTCGACCCGGATGGGGAAGCGGCCCTGGAGCTCGGGGATGAGATCCTGGGGCTTCGACACGTTGAAGGCCCCCGCGGCGATGAAGAGGATGTGGGTCGTGTCGACGGGCCCCCACTTGGTGTTCACCGTCGAACCCTCGACGATGGGAAGGATGTCGCGCTGCACGCCCTCGCGGGAGACGTCGGCGCCGGAGCCGCCCTTGGCCTCGCGATTGGCTATCTTGTCGATCTCGTCAATGAAGATGATGCCCGATTCCTGGACCCGCTCGCGGGCCATCTCGACGGCCTTGTCCTGGTCGACGAGCTTGTCGAGTTCCTCCTCGGAGAAGATGGCGAGGGCCTCCTTCACCGAAACCGCGCGCTTTTTCTTCTTGCCGCCGAAGATGTTGGCGAGACCGCCCAGGGCCACCTCCATCTCCTCCATCTGGTTGCCCGAGAAGATCTCGATGGCCGGGTTGCGCTGGGCCTGCACGGTGATCTCCACCTCGCGGGCGTCGAGCTTGCCGGCGTGGAGCATGGCGCGGAATTTCTCCCTCGTCTCGTTGACCGGCCCCTGCTCGAGCCTCATCACCGGCTCGGCGACCTCGGTCGAGCCGGTCTCGGCGCCGAAGGCAGGGGTC
>DATKTD010000186.1:0-15030 GCA_035531315.1 Rectinemataceae bacterium | reverse complement strand
CATGCGGAGAAAGCGGGGATTCCTCGACGCTTGATCCGCAGGGGACTGCGTGCGGCATTGAGGAAGCGGGTCTTCTTGTCACGAATTTCGCTTCCGCCCACTCTGGAGCGCATCTGGACACAAGACTTTGTGACGCCGGGCCTCGCTAGCCCAGGCCGCCCACCCGCCTTCGCTTTCGACTAGAAACGCCGGCAAGCGCTATTCTGCATTAAGCTTCGGGACACTAAACACGACCTGGCCCAGTATTCCGGACCGGGTGGAAGCCCAGTCGTGACAGGCGGCGCAGGATGCGGCGAAGATGGTCGATACCCGCTCCCAGGCGGGGGAGACCGCATCCTGGGCCATGGCGTGGCCGGCGACGAGGACAGCGGCGACGATGGCGAAGAGGAGGCTCGGGGCGGGAGGATTCGGGAGGGGAAGAGGCTGGCTGGTCATCGCAGGACCTCCTTTTCGGCTATTCGGGACGGCCTCGTGATGCGGCCTTGGGGCCGCAGAGGCAATCCTCGTTCACCGGCGGCCCCGCTGCAACCTTTTTTCCGGCGACAGGGTCGAAACGACGTTGCGCGGGAGGCGGCCGACGCGGAGGCTTCCCGAAGTACGCGGAGGTCGGAATGGATTATGTTACAATTGGTGCAAATGAAGAGCGGGCCCTGCCCGCCACGGTCGAGGCTCGGGCCTCGCGGAGGCCGGGCCCCGAGATCGCCAATGCCATCACCCATGGCGCCGGCGCCCTCCTCGCCATCGCGGGGCTCGTCCTCCTCGTCCTCAGGGCCGCGGCCGCGGGCGATTCCTGGTATGTCCTGTCCTATGCGATCTTCGGCGCGAGCGCGATCTTCCTCTACCTCTCCTCGGGTCTCTATCACGCCCTCTCGTTCACGAAGGCGAGGAAGGTCTTCGAGATCCTCGATCACGCGGCCATCTTCGTCCTGATCGCCGGCACCTACACGGCCTTCAGTCTCACCTTGCTCAGATCGAGCTCGGGCTGGTGGGTCTTCGGCACGGTATGGGGGATAGCGGCGGTCGGCATCACCCTCGAAGCCCTCTTCCTCAACCGGAAGCCCGTCCTCACCCTCCTTGCCTACCTCGTCATGGGCTGGCTCATCGTTGCCGTATGGAAGGACCTCAGCGCCGCCGCGCCCGCGGCGACCCTCGCCTTTATAATCGCCGGCGGCATCGCCTACACGGCGGGCACGGTCTTCTACGCCCTCGGCAAGCGCCGGCCCTGGTTCCATCCGGCATGGCACCTCTTCGTCCTGGCCGGCACCACCTGCCACTTTTTCGCGGCCCTCGCCGCGCTTCCGGCCTGAACTCAGCGCCCTCCAATCAGGAAGGCGGCCATCGCGTCGATGACGGCCCGGTCCACGTGACCGGGCTCCTCGTACTCGGCCGGCGTGGCGATGCCGCTGCCCTTCATCATGAGGTGGTTGAGGCCCTTGATGACCATCGGGCGGGCCTTCGACAGGCCTTTCAGCCCGGTCTTCCAGAGAGCGGCCTCGCTGGCCATCACTTGATAATCGCGCGAGCCGTGGATGACGAGGAGGGGCAGCCCAAGGGCCCGAGCCGCCGCCACGGGTTCGTAAGCCTGGAGGGAGCGCCACCAATAGGCGCCTATGCCGAGGGGCAGGAGCTCGGGGCTCGGGTCCGCGGGCGAGGCCTTTGCCGCGAGGGTCTTCACCCGGGCGGCGGCGGCTTCTATCGCGGCGACCTGACTCGCGGCCTCGACCTTCCCTGGCGCCTCGATCTTCGCGAGATAGCGGATCTGGTCGACGATGACATCCTCGAGGGGCCTCGCGTTGGGAGCGAGAAGGACGAGGCCCGCAACACGGAGGCCCCGCGCCTCGGCCTCGGAGGCGATCATGGGCCCGAGCATGGCGCCGAGCGAATGACCCACGATGAAGATCCGGCGCCCGTCGATCCGGGGGTCCTTGGCGAGGAGGGCGAGGGCGGCCACCGCGTCGTCGACCGTCTCGTCTTTTACGCCGAACTCCGCGAGGCGCGAAACGATCTTGTCCTTGAAGACGAAGGTCCGCTTGTCGTAGCGGAGCACGGCTATTCCCCGGCTCGCCAGACCGGCGGCGATGTCCGCGAAGACCTTGTTGGGGCCGATGCTCTCGTCACGGTCGTTGGGTCCCGAGCCATGGACGAGGACGAGGGCGGGGAAGGGGCCGGAGCCGCGAGGCAGCGATAGAGTCCCGGGCAGGGGCCATCCCTCGGCGCCGACACTCAGCTCCTCGTCTGTCCAGCTTCCCGCCTTCGCGTAGGGTGGGAGGGTCCAGGGAACGCGGGACCTGATCTTCACGACATAGAATCCGGCGACCCTTCCCTCCTGGTCGATCGTGACGCTGAAGTCGACCAACATGCGCTCGTAGGTGCCTGTGAGCGTCACGACATCCATGCCGTCCGTCGGCGTGACCTTTACCGCCTCGAAGCCCTGGAAGCCTCCTCCCTTGGCCGCGAGCTGGTCGACGGCCGCTCCAGCCTGTGGCGCTCCAAAGGCGGCGCGCATCCTGTCGTTCATCAGCGACGCGAAGGCCGGGTCCTTCGCGATGAATAAGGCGAAAAAACGGCTGGCGACGACCTCTGCCCCCCTGGGTTCCGGCTGGGTCATTGCCTGCGCCGCCAGGGCGAGGGACAGTGAAAGCATGGCTAGGGCGAAGGCCGGGTATTTCATTATCCGAATCTAGCATCCTTACTTCGATGACGCACGGGCAGCCTCAGCCTTGACGGTTTTTCGAAGAGGGTTTATATTCCCACCATTCCCATAGGAATTGTGGAGTTCAATGTTTTCGGTTTCGACAAAGGCCCAATACGGCATCCGCGCCCTCGTCCACCTCGCCCGCGGCGAGGTGGGGGCCGACATGGCCGATCCGGTCGTAACCGGCATGGCCATAGCGACCGCGGAGCACATTTCGCCCAAATACCTCGAGGGCATCCTCGCCCAGCTCACCGCCGCCGGCCTCCTGGTGTCGGAGCGCGGCAAGCGGGGAGGCTATCGTCTCTCGCGGCCCTCATCGACGATCACCATGCTCGAGATCGTCGAGGCCCTCGAGGGGGAGATCAAGCCCGTCGGCTGCGTCGACCGCCTCGATTCCTGCTCGCAGGGCCAGGGCTGTCTGCCGAGACGCTTTTGGCTGGGCCTCAAGGATTCCATAGACGGCTATCTTTCGTCGCGCACCCTGCGCGACATACTCGACTCGTGAGGTGAAGGATGCAGCATCCCTTCGTGTACGTGGACTACAACGCGACGACCCCCCTCCATCCGGAGGTCAAGAGGACGATGACCGAGGACCTCGATGTCTATGGCAACGCCTCCAGCCTCCATGAGGCGGGGCGCAGGGCGCGCGATCGCATAGAAAGCGCCAGGGCCTCGGTCGCCCGCCTCATCGGCGCCCCCGACCCCCTTTCGATCTATTTCACCTCCGGCGGCTCCGAGTCGAACAACACCGTCTTCGAGACGGCCCGCATCCTCGCGCCGCAGGCCGGCAGGAAGCGCGTCATCACGACGGCGATCGAACATCCCTGCGTCATCGAGGCCGGCAAGCGCCTCGAGCGCGAGGGCTTCGAGGTCGTCTGGCTCGGCGTCGATCCGACCGGCCGCATCGATATGTCCCACCTCGCCGAAGAGCTCGATCCGGCGGGCAGGGGCAAGGCCGTCTACCTCGTCTCGGTCATGATGGCCAACAACGAGATCGGCACGATCGAGGATGTCGCGGGCGTCGTCCGTTTAGCCAAGGCCGCCGGCGCCCTCGTCCACAGCGACGCCACCCAGGCCGTGGGTAAGATCCCCGTCGACGTCGTCGCCCTCGGGGTCGACTATCTCACCATGTCCTGCCACAAGATCTACGGGCCCAAGGGCATCGGCGCCCTCTACGTGGCCAAGGGCGCCCCCGTCGAGGCCCTCATCCGCGGAGGTCATCAGGAGAAGGGCGTTCGCGCGGGAACCTACAACAATCTCGGCATCCTCGGCTTCGGCAAGGCCGCGGAGCTGGCCCTCGCCGAACAGGCGGACTACGCCAAACGCGTGGGAGCCCTCCGCGAGCGGCTCAGGGCGGGCATAGTCGCGTCGGTCCCCGACATCCACGTCAACGGCCATCCCCTCCACTATCTTCCCAATACCCTCAATGTTTCCTTTCCGGGGGCCGAGGGCGAGGCCATCCTCCTCTCCCTGGACATCGAGGGCATCGAAGCCTCGACGGGCTCGGCCTGCGCCTCGGGCAGCCTCGATCCCTCCCACGTCCTCATGGCCACGGGCGTCGGCCCCGAATACGCCCATGGCTCGATAAGGTTCTCCCTGGGCCGGGACAGCAGCGAGGCCGATGTCGACTACATCCTCGAGAAACTGCCGCCCATCATCAAGCGACTCCGTCGCTTCTCCACCATCCCTTCATCGGGGCTCCGCTGATGCGGGCGCCCGACCCCAACCCTGTCCCGGACGCCGATCCGCGACGAGCAAGGAGCATTCCGTGAGCGATGCCGATGCCTTCAAGTGGCTCTATTCCGATGTCGTGAAGGACCACTTCACGAATCCGCGCAACGTGTTCGAGCCCGAGGAGAACTTCGAGGCGGATGCCGAGGGCATGGTCGGCAACATCAAGTGCGGCGACCAGATGATGTTCATGCTGAAGATCAAGGACGACGTCATCACCGACGTGCGCTGGAAGACCTACGGCTGCGCGAGCGCCATCGCCTCGACCTCGATGCTCTCGGAGGTTATCAAGGGCCTCGACATCTCCAAGGCCTATACGATCAAGCCGGCCGACATCGCCCAGCGTCTCGGCGGCCTGCCCGAGAACAAGATCCACTGCTCGGTCCTCGGCGACAAGGCCCTCCGCGCGGCCATCGACACCTGGCTCGACAAGACCGACAGGCACGGGGCCTTCACCGGCGACGACGCCGTCGTCATCTGCACCTGTCTCAACATCACCGACAAGGACATCGAGGTGGCCGTCAAGGCGGGCGCCCGCGATTGGAACGGCCTCCAGGAGGCCACCAAGATCGGCACCGTATGCGGGACCTGTCAGGTCAAGGCCGAGGAACTCCTCCACGAGTTCGTCCACATCTACGGTTAGTGAGGGTTGAGGAATTCCGGACCCGCGTCCTCTCCTGGTACGCGGAGAACCGCCGTTCCTTTCCCTGGCGCGAAACCCGCGATCCCTGGGCCATCCTCGTCTCCGAGCTGATGCTCCAGCAAACGCAGACCCATCGCGTCCTGCCCAAGTACGAGGCCTTCATGGCCGCCTTCCCCGGCCCCGAGGCCCTCGACGCCGCGCCCCTGGCCGAGCTTCTCAGGCTCTGGTCGGGGCTCGGCTACAACCGCCGGGCCCTCGCCCTCAAGAAGGCGGCGGGTGAAATTCTGGGCCGCCACGGCGGCAGGATCCCCGACGACGAGGCCTCCCTCCTCGCCCTGCCCGGGGTCGGGATTTACACCGCCCGCGCCCTCCTCGCCTTCGCCTTCGACCGGCCCGTGGTCCTCATCGAGACTAACGTGAGGACCGTCTTCATCCACGAGTTCTTTCCCAGCAGGGAATCCGTCCACGACAGGGAGATAGAGCCCTTAGTCGCCGCGGCCCTCGATCGGGCCGATCCTCGCAATTGGTACTATGCCCTCATGGACTACGGCGTCATGATCAAGGCCGGCAATCCCAACCCGGGAAGGCGGAGCTCGCATCACGCCAGGCAGACGCCCTTCGCCGATTCGCACCGCCGCGTCCGCGGGGAGATCCTCAAGAACCTTGGCGGGGAAAAAGCGGGGCTGTCGGCCGATGCGCTTGCGGCAAGGCTTCCCTTCGCGCGCGAGCGGGTTGAAAAGGCCCTCGGCGAATTGATCGCCGAGGGCTTTGTGGCGGAAATGCCCGGGGGCTACGGCCTGGCCGAGTAGGAACACTCGGCGCTCCCGACGGTCAGAAGTCAGCCGCCGACGGCCGGAAGTATGCGCCCGACGGCTCAGACCTGGGATCGCGGCGCGAAGATCGACCTGAAGAAACGCTCGAGGGCGTCATGGATCAGGACGAAGATGTTGCCGCGGGCCACGTCGGAGGAGGCGACGAGATCGACGCGTCGCACGACCGTCGAACCGCTCGTATAGATCACTTCGCCCAATTTCTCGCCTTTGCTCACCGGCGCCACGACGGAGGCGTCGATCTCGGCCCGAACCGATAGATCGCCCAACTCGGCGTTGGGGAGGGTCACGGCGAGGGCGGCCGAGGGGGCGAGGGCGACCCTGGCCTTGGCCCCGTACCAGGCGCGGATCGCGGGGATGTCGGGCACGCGGGGGGTCTCCGTCTTCCAGTTCGCGAATGACCAATCGAGGAGCTTGGCCCCGTCGCTGGCTCGGATCGAGCCGCCGCCCGATGACGAAGAGCCGGAACCGCCGAGGGTGACGATGATGAACCTCGTCCCGTCGCGCTCGGCCGTGGCCGCGAGATTGAAGCCCGACTCGACGATATAGCCCGTCTTGAGGCCGTCGCAGCCGGGATAGTCGAGGACCAGATTGTTCCGGTTGAACTGGAGGGTGCGGCCCTTGGGGATGAAGTCCTTGGTCGCGTGCTCAGGTCGGGGAAAATCGATGTAGTGGAGCGAGTGAAGCTCGGCGATGGATTCGGGATGGTCCCTGAGGTAACTTCGGCAGAAATCGGCGAACTGGCGGGCGGTGACCATGTTCTTTTCGGAAAGGCCCGAGGGTTCGACGAAGTGGAGGGCGGTGAGTCCCTTGGCCTGGACGTCGGCGTTCATGAGCTTGGCGAAGGCTTCGCTGGAGCCCGAGACGGCCCGCGCGAGGGCGAAGGCCGCGTCGCAGCCCGACACCACGGCGGTACCCTGCATGAGGTCGAGGATGCTCACGTGCATGCCGGGCCTCAGATACATGATGCTCGAGCCGAGGGGGATGATGGGCGAACAATCGCGGGGGTCGATGGTCACGAGCTGACTGCGGCTCAGCCTGCCGGCGGCCAGTTCGTCGTAGACGACATCGAGGGTGACGAGCTTGGTGAGGCTCGCGGGGGGTATCGGCTCGTCGGGGTTCTTCGCGTACAGGATCGTTCCGGTCGCGTCGTCCATGATCACGACGGCCTTGGCCGAGACATCGGGGGCGGGTCCGCCCGGCGCGATTTCCCGGATGCGCCCGGCCCCGAAGAGGGCTGGAACCGAAAGGGCGAGGCCCAGGATGAGGAGGAATCGGGGTCGGAATAGCTTCATCGTCGTGAACATACCTCGTTCTCAGAAATCGGCAAGTTTGGGGGCCCGCGGGAATGGAATCACGTCGCGGATGTTCTGCATGCCGGTGATGAAAAGGATGAGACGCTCGAAACCGAGGCCGAAACCCGCGTGGGGCGTCGAGCCGTAACGGCGGAGGTCGAGATACCAGGAATAGGTCTCGGGTTTGAGGCCGAGGTCGAGGATGCGCTTTTCGAGGAGGCCAAGGCGCCACTCGCGCTCCGAGCCGCCGATGATCTCGCCGAAGCGGGGCACGAGGACGTCCATCGCGGCCACGGTCTTTCCGTCATCGTTCTGCTTCATGTAGAAGGCCTTGATGTCCTTCGGGTAGTCGGTGACGATGAGGGGGCCTCCCACGACCTTCTCGGTAAGCCACTTCTCGTGTTCGCTCTGGAGATCGCAGCCCCAGTAGGGCTTGAACTCGAAGTCGCCCGCGTTCTTCTCGAGGCGGGCCACCGCCTCGGTGTAGGTCATGCGCTCGAAGGGTTTCGAAGCGATGCCCGCGAGATATTCGACGAGGCCGTTCTGGATGCGCTTGTCGAAGAACTCGAGGTCCTCGGCGCAGTCCTCGAGGGCCGTCTTCACGAGGAAGCGGACGAAGTCCTCGGCGAGATCCATGTTGTCGTCGATGTCGTTCCAGGCGACCTCGGGTTCGATCATCCAGAATTCGGAGAGATGACGGGTCGTGTTGGAATTCTCGGCCCGGAAGGTCGGTCCGAAGGTATAGGCTCGGCCGAGGGCCTGGGCATAGGTCTCGACATTGAGCTGGCCGGAGACGGTGAGGAAGGCGGGCTTGCCGAAGAAGTCTTTGGAGTAGTCCACGGGGCCGCCCGTCTTGGCGATCCGGTCGAGGTCGAGGGTTGTCACCTGGAACATGGCTCCCGCCCCCTCGGCGTCGGAGGCGGTGATGATGGGCGTGTGGATCCAGTAGAAGCCCCGGTCCTGGAAGAAGCGATGAACGCCTCGGGCCATGGCGTTACGGACCCGGGCCACGGCGCCGAAGGTATTCGTTCGCGGCCTGAGATGGGCGATGGCGCGGAGGGTCTCCATATTGGTGCCCTTTTTCTGCACCGGAAAATCCTCGGGCGCCTCCCCGACGAGCTCAAGCTTCGTCGCCTTGAGCTCTACCTTCTGACCGGCGGCGGGAGAGGGAACGAGGCTGCCCTCGACGCTGACCGCCGCGCCGGTCCCGGCCTTCGCGAGGACCTCGGCTACCGAGGTCGAAGGCGAATCGAAGACGCACTGGAGGTTTCCGAGCCGCGAGCCGTCGTTGAGCTCGAGGAAGACCACGTTCTTCGACTCCCTCCTGGTTCGGACCCATCCGCGGGCGACGAGGATCTGTCCGGAGGCTTCGAGGCCGTCGATTTCCTTCAGGGTAAGGCGCTTCATCGGAAAAACTCCTTTTCGAGGCATAAAAGGGATACCATGTCCTCGAAGCCTTGGTCAAATCCCCGCGGATTTGCTATTCTCCCCAGGAGGAGACACACGTGCGCTATAACGTCGGCATTGCCTATATCCTGTGGCTCTTCTCGGGTTGCGGCGCCCTCGGCTTCCACCGTTTTTACCTTGGCAAGACCGGAACGGGGGTCCTCTGGCTCCTGACAGGCGGCCTCGCGATGGCGGGCTCCGTCTATGATTTCTTCACCCTCCCACGCCAGGTTGAGGAGGCCAACCTCCTCGTCGCCTACAGAGAGGGCCTCATCTCGGGCAGGGGAAGCGGCATGCGAAGCGTCGCCGAGGCCCCCAAGGAAGCGGTCGAGAAGACCATCCTCAGGATGGCCAGGAAGAACAAGGGCGTCGTGACACCGGGCGAAGTGGCGCTCGAGGGCGATTGCAGTCTCGACGAGGCCAAAAAGGCCCTCGACAAGCTCGCGAGCTCGGGCAGCGCCGAGATGCGCGTGCGCGCGAGCGGCGTCGTCGCCTATGTCCTTCCCGAGTTCAGCGGCGAGGCCGACGACTTCGTGGTTTAGTCTTCACCCGTGTCCCCCCCTGCCGGCGGATTGCCGGAATCGATTTGAAGCGATCAGCCCTCCCGCGGGCGTAAAGATTTCGGAGGTTCCCATGGACGACAAGGAATTCAAGTTCGAGGTGACGAGACAGATCGGCCTGCTCGGCGAGAGTGCCAAGGGCTGGCGTAAGGAGCTCAATCTGGTGTCGTGGAACGAGAGGGAACCCAAGCTCGATATCCGGGAATGGTCACCCGATCACCAGAAGATGGGCAAGGGCGTCACTTTCTCGAGGGAAGAGGCGGTGAAGCTCGCCGAACTCCTCAAAACCTACCTGGCGACGTGAAGGAAGGCGCGGCGATCCCGCAGCCCCTCGAGGTGGTGGCCGTGCTGGTCGAGACCCTGTCCGCGGCCACTCGCCACGGCTTCGATTGCGGTGACGATGGCGATGTCCGCCAGGTCTTTCTCGCGAAGCGAAGGGCCGATGGCAGGCATGGCGGACTCTGGGAACTCCCGGGCGGCAAGGTCGAAAAGGGCGAGTCGAGAGAGACCGCGCTTAGGCGCGAAATACGCGAGGAGCTTGGCGTCGGCCTAATCGATCTCGGGCGTCCGGCGAGCTACGGCGCCCGCCTCGAAGGGCGCGACTTCGTCTTCACCGTCTTTCCCGCATTCTTTGAAAGCCTTCCTCTGGCCTTGGCCGTCCATGAGGCCGTCGCCTTTTTTCCCGCCGACAAAATTCCCTGGGAGGGCCTCGCGCCCCTGGATGGCGAGGCCCTCCGGGAATGGGCTGCGCGCGGGGAATGTCCATCTGGCTCCGGGTTGAAAGGGGCGGGGCCGGGCCGTCTCCCCCCGACGAAATAAGATTCTATAGCTTGCTCGATTGGATACGGGCGGGTATCCTGAAAAAAGGCACTAATCGTCGAGCCGGCAGGCTGGCGACGGTCGCCGGAAGCATTTCAAATCTTTGATTTATCACGACCGCGCATAGCCCTGCCAGATTTCCGAGCCGATTGTGCCCGGGAGGGTTTTATGCGTTTCGGCACTCGATTGGTGGCGGCCTTCGCTGCCGTCGTCGCTATTTCGACCATAATCGGGATTTTCGGGATCATCAATCTCCGCAAATCCCAGGCGGCAAACGAATTCCAATTCGCGAAATCGACGCTTCCCCTGGCCGACCTCGTCACGATCAACGGCCGCTATCAGCGAATCAGGGCCAACCTCTATAAAATCGGATCGGAGCCCCTCGAACAGGCCAGGATCGACGCTGGCAAATGTCGGGACTTCATCAAAGACATCACGCGCAGTCTCGACGAGTATTCGACCACCAACATCGACGCCGCCGACCAGGCGAGCTACGAATCCATGCGCGGCCTTCTCGATTCCTTCATCGCCCAGATCGAGCCGATCCTTTCCCTCAGCCTGTACGGCAAGCAGGCCGAGACCCTCGCCCTCATCGGCGGCCCCCTCGACATAACTTTCAACAAGCTGAATCCCCTCCTCGACGGCATCAACGCGGCGACCGTCGCATCCGCCAAGGAAGCCAACACCAAGGCCGACCGCGACGCGAACGCGAGTTCGGCCTGGATGATCGCCTTCATGGTCGCGGGGGCGGCCCTCTCCGCCCTCCTGTCCCTCCTCCTGGTCCGCGGCGTCCTCCGCGACGTGGGCGGCGAACCTTCCCGGATTTCGGAAATAGCGAATTCCCTGGCTCGGGGCGAGCTCTCCCTCGACGGCGAGGAGGCCAGGCCCTCGACGGGCATCGCCAAGGCGGCCATCGACCTGAAGCTGAGGCTCCGCGAGATCATCGGCTCGATGCAAGACCTGTCGCATAACGTCGCCTCGGGCTCGACCCAGGTCTCCAAATCGGCCGAGGCTCTGAGCCAGGGCGCCAACGAGCAGGCCTCCTCGATGGAGGAGGTGGCGAGCACCATGGAGGAGATGGCCTCCAACATCAAGCAGAACGCCGACAACGCGGCGAGGACCGACGCGATAGCGCGTAGCTCGGCCGAGAAGGCTGCCCATGGCGGAGAGGTCGTAAAAGAGGCCGTGCAAGCCGTCAAGGAAATAGCCGCCAAGACGGGTATCATCGAGGAGATAGCCAGACAGACCAACCTCCTCGCCCTGAACGCCGCGATCGAGGCCGCCCGAGCGGGCGAGGCGGGCAAGGGCTTCGCCGTCGTGGCGAGCGAGGTGCGCAAGCTGGCGGAGCGCAGCCAGATCGCGGCCGGAGAGATAAACCTCCTCTCCGTGCGCACGGTCAAGGCCGCGGAGAATACCCAGGCCATCATCGACGAGGTCGTCCCCGAAATCGAAAAGACGGCCGCCCTCGTGCAGGAGATCGTGGCGGCGAGCCGGGAGCAGGATGGCGGGGCGCGCCAGATAAACCTCGCCCTGGGCCAGCTCGACACGGTCATCCAGCAGAACGCGGGCTCGGCCGAGGAATTGTCCTCCACCTCCGAAGAACTCTCGAGCCAGGCCGCCCAATCCCTCGAGGTCATGTCCTATTTCCGGCTCGGGGCGACGGCGGGAGCGGGCGATTCGGCCATCATCGACAGGGCCATCAAGGCTCACGTCAACTGGAAGGTAAGACTCCTCGCCCATCTCAACGGCAACGCGAGCGTCGATCGCGGGACGGCCGCCGACGAGGGCAGCTGCGATCTCGGACGCTGGATCGAGGAGGAGGGCAGCCGTCTGTCGGGGCAGGCGGACTTCGAGAATCTCAAGACGAGACATCGCCACTTCCACGAGGTGGTCGGGACCGTCCTCGATCTCAAGGCCGGCGGGAAGGATGCGGAGGCCCGCGAAAGCATCGATCACGGCGCCTTTGCCGCAAGCACCGAAGAGTGCGTAAAAGCTATACGGGCGGTGGGCCGCATCGTCGGGAGCGGGGCCGCGGCGAAGTCTCCCTCTCCGGCTTCGCGCTTGTCCGCCTCGCCTGCCCGCGGTTCTCCGCCTGGCGTCACGTCCCCTCCAAAGGGGTCTATCCCGGCCCTACCTCCTCGCTAGGCGGCACCTTCGTCCTTATCGATTGTCGTACAGGACGATGTCGCCGGAACCGCCGGAGATTCGGGGCAGGAAGTCGGCGTATATCGGGTTTCCCGAGGAATCGGTGACCGAGGTCGGGGTCGAACTAAAAAGGACGTCCCAGTTGGTGAGGAGCTTGTCCTTCGCATAGGCGTAGGCCTCGGTGGCGGTCACGAGTTTGTTGCCGTCCCGGTCCGCCGAAGAATCGCTGCCGGCCTGGAGGAGCCAATAGGTGAAGGCTCCGTGGAGATGGCCTTCGTCGTCGTAGGAGGGTTCCAGCATTCCTGCCGCCGATATTGTGAGAATGGAGGGGTCGCTCGAGTCGGAAAAGGCCTTGGCCAGGAGGCCGCTCGCGTCGGCCAAGGCGATGGATATGCTTCCCTTCGTCACGCCTCCGTCGTTCGGCCCATAGTTCGCCGGCGCTGCGTCTGTCGAGGCTGAAGTGTCGACGAAGCCCCCGGAATAACAGGAATCGAGGATGAGGATGCGGTTTGAGCAGGGTATGGCGTTGAGCCAGCCATCGATGTCTGCCGCCGTAATCCATTTCGTCATGTCATAGCCGTCGGGCGAAATGATGCCGTCGTAGGGGATCATGTAGGCCGTTTTGTCGTCTGAGGAGATGGCTCCGTGGCCCGAGTAGTAGACCAGGATCGATGAATTGGAGCCGACTTTAGAGGTGAAGGCGGCGATGGCCGTTTGTATGGCCGATCGCGTCGCGACCGAGTCCAGGAGCACATCGGCCGAATCGACGGTCCACCCGGTGGATCGCAGGAGCGTCGCCATGTCGTTCGCATCGTCCACGGGGTATTTGAGCGGGTAAGCGGGATAGGCGGCGATCCCAATCACGATCGCGTACCTGTCCGCGGGTGCCGCCGGGAGGGCGCAGGACTGGAATGCGAACAGGAAAATGGTCGCGAGGCCGAAGAGAAGCGCCGCGAATGGTCCACTGTGTTTCGACATCGTTCCGCTCATTTCTTCGTTTCCTTCTGTGGTGTCCAGACGATGGCCAGGGATAGGCCGGCGATGAAGGTCGTCGCGGCGGCGTGCTTCTGAAGCTCCGCGGGCAGGCCGACCGACCAGCTCCAGTTCGAGGAAATGGGCGAGTGGAGGCGGGCGTCGAAGCGGAGGAAGGGGACGAGGGAGACGAGGGTCGTGCCCGTATCCTCCGTGGCGGCTATGCCCGCGCCACCGAGGATCTCCACCCTGCTCTTCGCGAAAAGCCTCAGGCCCAGACCCCCGAGGCCGAAGCGAGGACCCGTTTCCAGGTAGATGGAGTTGCCGCCGTAGGCCCGATACAGGAAGAGGCTCGGATCGGGTATGGATTCGCCCAAGGCGAAACCGTCGAGGCCGAGGGCGAAATAGGTCCAGGCCTCGTTCCCGAGAGCGAAGTTCGCCGAAATCGAATAGGCTGCTCTGGTAAGGCAGGGTCGACCAGCCATGCCCGTAGTGCCGCCGAAGCCGGCGGCTTCCAAGGAGAAGCTCCAGAGCGAGGGGTCTTGCGCCGCCGCCTGGGTCGCCCCTGCGAGGGGGCGAATTCCGAGTTCCTGGGACCCGAGGGGCGCGGCGGCAATGCCTGTCGCCAAGACTAGCAGAAGGGTCCATAGTCCGCTTTGTCGTTGTATAGTGGTCACTTCTCCAAACTCCTCGGCCGGTTGTAGATTGTGTCGAGATTGGCCCGCCCGAAGCCCCCATGTCCATGGTCGACGAGGCTTTGGGGCAAGGCGAAAGGGATCCCATGGTGCACAACGAGCATAACCTCCGGAAAATCGCGAGGTTGCTATCTCTCGTCATTTTCTCCGCTTTTCTCGCTTCCTGCCTAGCCTCGAACGGAAAGGGCCTCTCCCTTCCCTCGACCCCCTCGATCCTCGGCGATCCGGGATGGCTCCTCGTCCAGGAGGCCTACGCGACGCTCAAGACCCAGCCTGGCCTCTCAAAGCCGGATGCGGGCCATCTTCGCAACGGTCTCGTCCTCGAGATCCATGGAAGGGCCTACGCCGAGGGCAAGAATTCGACCAGCTCGATTCTATGGTATCTCGTCACCTCCGATGAGGGTTCGGGCTGGATATCCTCCGCCGACTGCGAGGTCTTCGCCTCCAAGGAACAGGCCCTGCGCAGCCTGGGGCAGGACCGGCAGGGATGATCCTCCTCCTCCTCCTCTCCGGCTGCACGGGCGCCCTTCTCGGCTATCTCGCCTGGCGTCTCGCCTCCCTTCTCCTCTTTTACCCCAACCGACCCATCTCGTTTTTCGGCCACAGGCTTCCCCTGACCCCGGGTCTCTGGCTTCGCCATCGCGCCTCCCTGGCAGGCCTTGTCGCCGATGTCTTCGCGAAGGAATTCGCCACGGGCGAGGTTCTCCGCGAGGGGCTTCGCGATGCGAAAAGCCTGCCAAAGCTCGAAGCCGGCATCTCCTCGCGTCTCTCCCTTGTCCTCGAGCGCCCCCTCGGTCTCCTTCTGTCGGCTCCTGAGCCTGCCGTCGGTACTGGGGAGGCTAGGGGAGGGGTGGAGGGCCAGGTCCCCTTCCTCGCACTTGGGAAGGACGGCGCGAAGGCTGCGGGTCTTGCCGGTGACATGGCGCGTCGCCTCCTCTCGAATCCAGGCCTGGCTGGCGCCTTCGACAGGGCCCTGGGCGAGGCCCTCGGCCTCGTCAAGGATCTTCCGATTTCAGTCCTCCTTCCGCCGGATCAGGCCAGATCCTTGGCGGCATCCTTCCTCTCCGAGGAGTCCCTCAGGCGCCTCGCCGATCGCCTCGACCTCTGGGTCCAGGGCCGGGGAAGGGCCGGAGCCGCCGCGATGTCGGGCCCGGGTGGCCTCCCCGCGATCCAGACAGAGCCTCCGGAGATCGAGGCCC
>DATKTD010000185.1:0-20701 GCA_035531315.1 Rectinemataceae bacterium | reverse complement strand
CCGTTGATGACGTGTACTATTCCCTTATGCTCGGCAAGGACAACAAGGCCCTCGACAACTCGGGTATCTGGGCCGAGGGGCTCAAGGACGTGACGGTGAAGGGCGATACGGTCACCTGCAATTTCGCGGATGTCAACGTCACCGCCCTCGAGAAATTCGGGAACCTCTACATCGTACCCAAGGCGATCTGGTCCAAGGTGGCCGATCCGGTCAATTGGACCAACGGCGACAATCCCATCGGTACCGGCCCCTTCGTTCTCGACCAGGCCTCCTTCGGCGAGCAGTCCTACAAGGTCGTGCGCAATCCCCTCTATTGGCAGAAGGGAAGCGACGGCAAGCCCCTTCCCTACATCGACGCCGTCCAGTACATGACGACCACCAACGAGCAGGTCGGCTTCAACCTCATCGCCGGCGCCTACGACTGGGCCAACTACCTCGTCACGAACATCGACGAGTACGTCAAGGCCGATCCCGTCAACCATAAGTATTGGTTCGGTCAGGGTAACCTCGTCTTCCTCTACCTGAACAACCTCAAGGCTCCCCTCGACAACGTCAACGTGCGCAAGGCCATCGCCATGGGAATCTCCCAGCGCGACATCACCCGCAAGATGGTCCCGAGCCCCGTGCCCGCGACCATGAGCGCCGTGAAGAGCAACTTCGCCGATATCGCCAAGGCCGGCATGGCGAAGTACAACCTCCAGCATGATGTCGCCAAGGCCAAGGCCCTCCTCGAGAAGGAAGGCTACAGGCTCAATGCCCAGGGCATCTACGAGAAGGGCGGTCAGGCCCTCTCCTTCAAGATCGTCGTCCCGGCCGACTGGACCGATTGGGTCGGCGCCGCCCAGACGATCACGACCCAGCTCAAGGACATCGGCGTCGACGCCGTCGTCTCCCAGGAGACCTGGCCCGATCCCTTCCAGAGCAACCTCGAACTCGGCAACACCGACATGGCCTTCAACATCGGCGTGACCGGATCCAATCCCTATTTCGAGTTCAACCGCCTCCTCAACTCGGTCAACTACGCCCCCATCGGGACGAGGAACCACGCCTACTGGAACATGCGCTACAAGAACCCCGACATCGACAAGAATCTCGCCGCATACAGCCGTGAAACGAATGTGGCGAAGCAGAAGCAGTACATGTCTGCCATCGTCGAGCAGTTCATGAAGGACACGCCCGCCGTGCCCCTCTTCTTCAATCCCAACTGGTTCGAGTACAGCACGGCGACCTTCGTCGGCTGGCCGAGCGAGGACGATCCCTACGCCTGGCCCGCCACCATGGGCATGCAGAAGGAACCCATCTTCCTCCATGTCCACCTGAAATAAGACCTTCGAGATAGTTACCGCGCGCCGCGCGGGGCAATGCCGGAAGGCATTCGTCCCGCGCGGCGCCGCCCGCGGACGGGGACGCCCGATCGCGGACATCGCCCGTTTTCGGGCATCGCCCGAGGAGGCTAGGCCTCCGGGGCGCGCCCGTACGGGCGGGGAGAAAAAGTAGCTTGAAGTACTTCTTCCGCAAACTCGGCATGCTCCTGTTCACCTTGTTCGTGGCGCTGTCGATCAATTTTTTCCTCCCCCGCCTCATGCCCGGAGACCCCGCGCAGGCGATGCTCGGCAAGATGGAGAGTATCCCGCCCGAGCAGCTCGACTCGATTCGCGCGGCCTTCGGTCTCGACAACAAGGAACCCCTTCTCGCCCAATACGGCCATTACATCCTTAACACCCTCAAGGGCAATTTCGGGGTTTCCTTTTCGCGCTTTCCCATGCCGGTCGCCGACGTGATGCGTATCGCCGTGCCCTGGACCCTGGCCTTGATGGGCCTCGCCACGGTGCTGAGCTTCGCGATCGGCACGGGCCTGGGCGTCGCCGCCGCCTGGAGGCGCGAGACCAAGCTGGCCTCGGCCACGGTCGGCTTTTTCACCTTCATCCGGAGCTTCCCCTACTTTTGGCTGGGTCTCGTCCTCATCTACTTTCTCGCCTTCAAGCTGCGTCTCTTCCCCATCGGCGGCGCCTATACCGTCGGTCTCGACCGCGGCTCCGGGGCCTGGTGGATCTCGGTCCTCCATCACGGCATCCTCCCCGCCCTGACGGTGACCCTGAGCTCGATCGGGGCCTGGCTCCTCACCATGCGCAATAACATGATCAACGTCCTCGCCGAGGATTACATCGTCGTCGCCATGGCGAAGGGCCTCCCCCTCAAGCGGATCAAATCCCTGTACGCGGCGCGAAACGCCATCCTCCCCTCGGTCACGGGCTTCGCCATGTCCCTCGGCTTCATCGTCGGGGGAGGCCTCGTGACCGAGATGGTCTTCTCCTACCCCGGCATCGGCTACATGCTCTACCAGGCCGTCAACGCCAAGGACTACCCGCTCATGCAGATAATCTTCCTTTTCATCGCGGCGGCGGTGCTGGTGGCCAACTTCATCGCCGACATCGCGATCATGTTCCTCGATCCCCGGGTAAGGGACGGCGCCAAATGATCAAGAGCTTCCTCAAGACCCTCGTCTCGAACAGGAAATCCCTCATAGGGCTGATAATCCTCGGCGTCTTCATCCTCGTCGCGCTATTCGCGCCCCTGATCGCGCCCTACCCGCCGCGGGCCGACAGGATCGAGACGATCGTCCCCCTCGGCGACCCCTCGCGGAACGAGGAGCAGCTCAACGAGGAGTATCCGAGCGCCAACGAGGACCTCCTCACCATTCGCTCGACGACGGTGACCGAGTACCAGAAGCACATCCTGTACTTCCCCCTCAGGGCCAAGCCAAGCCCCCAGCACATCCTCGGCACCGACCAGGCGGGCCACGACCTCTTCAGCCAGCTCGTCTGGGGCACGAGGGTCTCCCTCTTCGTGGGTCTCGTCACCGGCCTCTTCGTGACCCTCGTGGCCCTCGCCCTCTCCCTCGTCTCCGGCTATCTCGGCGGCATCGTGGACGACGTGATCTCCTTCTTCACGAACGTGATGCTCGTCATCCCTGGTCTGCCCCTGATGATCGTGATTGCGGCCTACGTGACCATGCGGGGCGTCCTGCCGATCATAATAATACTGTGCATATCGGAGTGGCCTTATCCGACCCGTCTCCTCCGCTCCCAGGTCCTCACGCTTAAGAACCGCGACTTCGTCCGCGTCTCGAACGCCCTGGGCGAGCGCACCTCCTTCATCGTCTTCCGCGAGATCCTGCCCAACATGATCTCGATAGCCATGGCCGAGTTCTTCGCCATGAGCATGATCGCGATGATGGGCGAGGCGACCCTCGAGTTCATCGGCCTCGGCAACGTCTCGGTGGTGAGCTGGGGTACGATACTCTTCTGGGCCCAGACCAACGGCGCCCTCCTCTCCGGGGCCTGGTGGTGGTTCCTTCCGCCCGGCCTCGCCATCGCCCTCGTGGGCACCTCCTTCGTGCTCATCAATTTCGCGATCGACGAGATCTCGAACCCGCGGCTGAGGAAGAGGTAGGCGATGAACGACGGCAACATGCTCGAGCTGAGCGAACTCAGGGCGGGCTACGACACGGCCCAGGGCTTCGTTCGGGCCGTGGACGGGGTTTCATTCACCCTGAAACGCGGCGAGTTCCTCGGCATCGCGGGCGAGTCGGGCTGCGGCAAGTCCACCCTGGCCTACGCCATCATGAGGCTTTTCCGCGACAACGCGAGGATCGAGTCGGGCGAGATCCGTTTCAAGGGAGCGGACCTCGCCGGGGCCTCGGCAGAAGAGATGAACAAGCGCCGCTGGACCGACATGGCCATGGTCTTCCAATCGGCCATGAACGCCCTCAACCCCGTCCTCTCGGTGGGCGAGCAGCTCACGGACGCGGTACATGCGCACAGGCATGTCAGCGAGGCGGAGGCGAAGGCCATGGCGGTCGAGATGCTCAGGCTCGTCGACATCAACCCCGACAGGCTCAAGAGCTTTCCCCACCAGCTCTCGGGCGGCATGAAGCAGCGGGTGATGATCGCGATGGCCCTCATTCTCAAGCCCGACCTGTTGATTATGGACGAGCCGACCACCGCCCTCGACGTCGTCGTCCAGCGTTCGATCATCGAGAAGATTGCCGATCTCCGCGCCGACCTGGGTTTTTCGGTCATCTTCATCACCCACGACCTCTCCCTCTTGGTCGAAATATCGGACAAGCTCGCCATCATGTACGCGGGAAAGATCTGCGAGTATGGGCCGGCGAAGGAGCTCTTCTCCGCGCCGAGCCATCCTTATACCCGTGGCCTCATGGCCTCCTTCCCCTCGCTGACGGGGCCTATCACGCGGATGGGAGGCATCGAGGGCAGGGCCCCCGATCTCCTGGCGCCCCCTCCCGGTTGCCGATTCGCGCCGCGCTGCCCCGAGGCCTTCGAGGGCTGCGAGCGCGAGGAGCCGGGGCTCAGACCCTGCGGCGAGGGCCACTTCAGCGCCTGCAGGCTCATCGGAGGAACGAAATGAGCGACAGCGTCCTCGAGCTCACCTCGGTTTCCAAGCACTTCCCCATTCGTTCCCTCCGCAGCTACGGCAAGGTCGTCCATGCCATGGACGACGTGAGTTTCAGCCTTGCCCGGGGCGAATCGCTCGCGCTCGTCGGCGAGTCGGGCTCGGGCAAGACGACCACGGCAAGCGTCATCGCGAGGATCTACGAAAAGAGTTCGGGCAGCCTGAGCTTCGGTGGCGAGGAGGCCAGGCCCTTCAGGAATCGCGCCGAGGCCCTGGGGCACAAGAAGAACGTGCAGATGATCTTCCAGGATCCCTTCGGCAGCCTGAACCCTACCCACACGATCCGCGAGATACTCGAGCGGCCCTTCCTCATCCATGGCCTCGCGAAGGGCAAGGCCGAGCTCGAGGAAAGGCTCGTCGCCATCCTCGAGCAGGTGGGTCTGAGCCCCGCGGCCGAGTATCTGCGGCGCTATCCCCACGAACTCTCGGGGGGCCAGCGCCAGAGGGTCAACATCGCGCGGACCTTCGCCGTGGAGCCCGACATCGTCCTCGCCGACGAGCCGACGAGCATGCTGGACGTTTCGATCCGCATGGGCATCATGAACATGATGCTGGCCTTGAAGGAGAGCCGCGGCGTCTCCTACCTCTACATCACCCACGACCTCGCGGGGGCCCGCTACATGTGCTCGCGGATAGCGGTGATGTACGCCGGCATGATCATGGAGATCGGCCCCACCGAGGAGGTCATCTCGAAGACCTGCCACCCCTACGTGGAGCTCCTCAAGGAGGCATCGCCTTCACCCGAGTCGGGCTTCGCGCGGAAGCGGACCCCGGCCAAGGGCGAGATACCCTCCCTCATCGACCCGCCAGCCGGCTGCCGCTTCCATCCCCGCTGCCCCAAGGCCACGGCCGCCTGTTCGGCGGCCATCCCCGCGATGCGCGACCTGGGGAACGGCCACCTCGTGCGCTGCGTCCTCTACGACTGAGGCCCGGGGATTCCGTCGGTGACCGCGGATTCCGGACCGGTCTTGCTTAGGGCCTCGTCGGCCTTCGGCTCCGGCGCGGCCGCCTTTTCCGCGAGCTTACGGCGATATTTCAGGACGAAGGCGATGACGCTCGTCAGCACGATGCTCGAGAAGATGACCTGGTAGGAAAGGTCCCGCACCAAAGCGCCTCCCGCCATGCCTGCCCCGAGGGGCAGGGCGGTGAGGACGGCCGTGGCCAGGCCCTTTGGTATCATGGCTCCGATGATCTCCCTGTCCTTCTCCTCGCCGGGCCCGGCGAAGATCCTGCTGGCGAAGCGGGTTCGCGCGAGCACGATGAGGACAGACAGGCCGGCCCCCGCAAGGAGGCCCTCCCATGAATCGAAGCGCAGCGAGATGCCCAGGTAGAGGAAAAAGAAGGTACGTAGTACGAAGATCACTTCGCTGAAGAGGGACTTCTCCCCCAGGGTAAGATCGGTCTCGGGCTGGGCGATGGCGAAGCCGAGCCTTTCGATCAAACCGAAGGGTTTGTTGACGAGGCCGAGGCCGAAGAAGAGGGCGGCTATGGCCCCAGAAAAGCCGAGGAACTCGGTGAAGCCGTAGACCATGAAGAGGAAGGCGAAGGTCGACAGCATCGTATTGGGGAACCTGCGGACGAACTCGAGGAGCCTGAGCCAGAGGAAGCTGGCCGCGAAGCCGATGATGGCCGCGAAGGTGAGGGCCGAGAGGGTCGAGCCGATGAGATGGCCGGCGTTGAAGTCCCCGCTCTTGTAGGCGAGGACGAAGCTGAATACGAGGATGATGCTGAGCACGTCGGTGAGGGCCGTGTCGACGGTGAGGATGTCCATGCCCCGCTTGGAGAGCCCGAAGCCCTTGGCCATGGGGGGGGCGACGGCCGGCGAGATGCTGGCCACGGCCCCGCCGAAGGCCAGGGAGGCCAGAACCGGAAGCTTGAAGGCGACCAGGGCCAGGATGAAGGCGAGGATGCCCGTCGCCGCGAAGGTAAAGATGAAGAGGGGAAGCGCGCCGCGCGCCGTCTCCCTGATGGACTTGATCTCGAGGGCCATGCCGCCTTCGAAGAGGATGGCCACGAGGGTGATGCTCGAGACGATGTCGCCCCATTTGCCGAAGTCCTCCGGCTTGGCCAGGTGGAAGATGGGGCCGGCGAGAATGCCGATGAGCATGAGGAGGAGGACGTCGGGCACGGCCTTCTTTTCGAAGAGGAGGGAGAAGCCGTGGGCGGCGAAGAAAATGAGGCCTATGAAGAGAATGGTCACTCCCAAGAAATCCTCCCGATGGCAGAAAGCTTTGGCGCCGCTGGGGGCGAAGGCCGCGAAGCGGGGGCGCACGCCTTGATGAGTGTAGACATTTTCGGGACGGGGGGGCAACAAGACTCCGGCGGGGCTTCCCAGAAGTCGGCTGACGCGGTATTTTTTGCACTATACTGAAGAACAATAGAGCGAGGCAGCGATGGACAGAGGGACGATCATAGAGGGGCTGAAGGAGCGTTCCGACGTCGAGGTGCTCGTCGTCGGCGCGGGCATCAACGGCATCGGCGTCTTTCGAGACCTCGCGAGACAGGGGGTCGCCGTCCTCCTCGTCGACCGGGGCGACTTCTGTTCGGGCGCTTCGGCGACCTCCTCGCACATGGCCCACGGTGGAATCCGCTACCTGGAGAACGGGGAATTCCGCCTTGTCCGGGAGGCGGTCAACGAGAGAAACCGCCTCCTCGTCAACGCCCCCCATCTCGTAAAACCGCTTCCGACCGTCGTGCCCATGTTCAGGCTGTTTTCGGGCCTCCTCAACGCTCCCTTCAAATTCCTCGGCTGGCTCGACAAGCCCTCAGAGCGAGGGGCAGTGGTCATCAAGGTGGGCCTGATGCTCTACGACGCCCTCACCCAGGGACGTCGCGTCGTGCCGAAACACCGCTTCGAGGGGCGGAAGAAGACCCGCGAGCGCTATCCCGAGCTCAATCCCGAGGTCAAGTACGCGGCCATGTACTATGACGGTCAGCTCCTCTCTCCCGAGCGCCTGGCCGTCGAGCTCGTCCTCGACGCAGAGGCCGAGGGCCCCCACGCCCGGGCCCTCTCCTACGCCCCTCTCATCGGCGCGGAGGCGGCCGATGGAAGCCTCCGCATCAGGGATGAGCTGGGCGGGCAAGAGATACGGGTAAAGCCCCGCGTCATCGTCAACGCCGCCGGACCCTGGATCGATCCCGTCAACGCCGCCTTCGGCCTTTCGACCCGCTATATCGAGGGCACCAAGGGCTCGCACATCGTCGTCGACAATCCGGCGCTCAGGGCCGCCATGGGGGACCACGAATTCTTCTTCGAGAATTCCGACGGACGGATCGTCCTCATGCTCGCCTGGTACGACAGGGTCCTCATCGGCACCTCGGATCTCCCCATCGACGATGCCGACAAGGCCGTCTGCACGGAGGAGGAGATCGAGTATTTCATCGGCCTCGTATCGCGGATCTTCCCCGGGATACCGGTCACGAAGGATCAGATCGTCTTCACCTTCTCGGGCGTGAGACCCCTTCCTCCCTCGACGGCCAAGAACGTGAGCCAGATAAGCCGCGATCACAGCATCGGCGAGGATCGCCTCGGCGCCATTCCCGTCCTCTCCCTCGTCGGCGGCAAGTGGACGGCCTTCCGAGCCTTCGGCGAACAGGTGACGGACAGGGTCCTCGGCATCCTCGGGAAGCGGCGAAAGGAATCGACCCAGAACCTGGCCATCGGGGGCGGGGCCGCCTGGCCCAGCACGCCCGCCGGGCAGGAGGAACTAGCCCTCAAACTCGTGCGCGAAAGGGGTCTTCCCTTCGAAAGGGCGACGCAACTCTTCGATCGCTATGGCACGAGGGCCGGGCTATTCGCCGAAAGGCTGGGACCGGGGGGGAAGGAACGCATGCTCGAGAACCTTCCGGGCTATTCCCGTGAGGAGATCGCGAGCCTCATCGCCCTCGAAAAAGTCGAGCGCCTCGACGACCTCGTCCTGCGCCGCTCGACGATAGCCTGGCTCGGCCGGGCCAGGCGCCCCCTCCTCGAGGAGCTGGCGGCCGTCATGGGCGAGAGCCTCGGATGGAGCCCCGCGAAGCGGGAGGCCGAAGTGGAGAGGGTCGCGACCCTTCTCCGCGAGCGGCACCGCGTCGAGCCCTCCCGCTAGGAAGTCCTGCCCGGCCGAGCTCGGGGTCGGCCGGCGAGCCGCGACGCGGCGGGCGCCGTAGCGGCGGGCGCCGACCGAGTCGGCCGGCTCCCGCCGGGGGCCCCCGACGCCCCCTCGCTCAGCCCTTGGCGAAGAGCTCGGAAAGCACCGTCTTCGACCTGTCGAAGATGGCCTCATGCTGGCTCTGGCCGTGGGAATCCATGGTGACGACGGCGGGGAATTTCTCGACCTCGATGACCCAGATGGCCTCGGGTACGCCGAACTCGTACTTGTGCACGCCGATGACGCGCTTGACGGTCTGGGCGATGAGTGAAGCCGCCCCGCCTATGGCGTGGAGGTAGACCGCCGGCGTGTCGGCGCAACCCTGGAGGGTGCGGGGGCCCATGCCTCCCTTGCCGATGACGCCGCGCATGCCGAAGTGCTTCATCACGTCGGCCTGGAAGGGCTCCTCGCGGATCGAGGTGGTGGGCCCGGCGGCGACGAAGCGATACTGCTTGGTGTCGAGGCCGGAGACGACGGGGCCGCAATGATAGATGAAGGAGCCGGCGAGGATCTTCTTGAGCTCGGCGTAGACCGCCTCGTCGCCGGGGCCGGGGGCCTTCGTCTTCTTGATGAAGGTCTCCTCGAGCCACTTGTGGGCCGTGTCGCGGCCGGTGACCATTATGCCGGAGAGGAGGACGGGCTCGCCGATGTGGAGCTCGCGGATCGTCTCGGCGGAAACGGGTATGGTGAGTTCGCGCATTCTTTCCTCCCTCTCACTTGTACTCGACGCGGTCGCCTTCGAGGATCATCCTGCGGCGGCGATAGGCCCAGCACATGTAGGAGACCGTAACGAAGTACGAGGCGGGGAGGCGGTGCATGCCGACGATCTTCGTGTCTATCACGGTCGTCTTACCGCCGAAACCCATGGGGCCGATGCCCATGGAATTGGCTTCTTGGGTGAGGCGCTCCTCCATCGCGGCCACCTCGGGGTCGGGGTTGCGGGTGCCGATGGTGGTGTAGAGGGCCGACTTCGAGGCGACATAGCCCGAGCCCCGGTCGCCGCCTATGGAGACGCCGAGGATGCCGGGGGCGCAGCCGAGGCCCTGGGCCTTCTGGATGGCGTCGAGGACGCAGCGCCTGACGCCGGCGAGGTCGCGGCCCGCGCCGAGGCCTTCGTCGGGGAGGGAGTATTGGGCGCCCACGTTTTCGCAGCCGCCGCCCTTGAGCATGAGGTCGATGACGAGCCAGTTCTGGTCCCCGGTCGCCTCCCCCGAGGTCCCCTTGCTCGGCAGGGCCTCCCCCAGCGTCGATGACTCTTCAAAATGGATGGTGGGGAATTCCTCGCCGCCGAGGTTGTTGCCCGAGTTCTTCTCGGTGATCGAGTCGACCGCGTTGGGCCTCATG
Organism: Rectinemataceae bacterium; assembly: GCA_035531315.1. GTDB lineage: Bacteria > Spirochaetota > Spirochaetia > Treponematales > Rectinemataceae > CAIJMU01. The sequence goes on along the minus strand of DATKTD010000185.1, from coordinate 10,754 downwards.
TAGGAGAGCTTGGTGGCCTGGGCGAGGGCCGCGCGGATCTGTTCGCGCATCTTCCGGGTGCTCCATCCCTCGGGATGGCGGACTCGGAAGATGGGGGTGCCGGTGTCCTGGCAGATGGGCGTCCCATTTTTCCGGGAAAGTTCGATGTTCGAGAGGATGGTCTCGAGGGCGCCCTGGGCCGCCGATCCTTTTTCTTCGTCGCCGATGGCCTTGCGCAGGCTGGCCTCGACGTCGGGGGGGATGTCTGTCGATGTCCTTCGGATGAGTTCGAGGACCTTATCGGTGATATCAGGCTGCATGAAGCCTCCCTTCTTTTATAGATAGAATGACAGGGATTTCTCCCCTGTCAATGAAGTATATGGAAACAATGATACTTCAAAATCCGAGGATTCCGGAGGAGGGTGGGAGCCATGAGACAGTCGATCTATTGATTCTACGGCCTTCCTGGACAGATAACACATGTTATAATAACATGTGTTATAGGAGGAGCGAAGATGAAGCCGAAGGCAGGCACGAGGATTGACGACATTGTGGAAGCCGCATGGGAGCTCGTGAGGGAAGAGGGGGCGGCGCGGCTCTCGGCGCGGGCCCTGGCCGCCAGACTGGGCACGAGCACGATGCCGATCTACTCGTGCCTGGGTAACATGGATGAACTCTCCCGCCTCCTCCGGGAGCGGGTGGCGGCCGCAGTCGGCGAATATCAGAGGAGGTCCTGGTCCCCCAACCCGATGCTCGACGCTGCCGTCGGCTATGTCCGTTTCGCCCGGGACGAGCCCAGGCTCTTCAAGTTCCTGTGGGAATCTTCGCCGGGGGCCGAGAAGCTCAGTCTCGAAGCCCTCGCGGAGAGGACGAGACGGGCGCCGGTCGGAAGGGCCCCGGGACCGGGAAGTCCCGAAATTTCCCGCTTCCTCGCCGCCCTCCCCAAGGGGGAGGAGGGAGGCCTGGAATTCCATGTCTGGATCTTCGTGCACGGCATCGCGAGCCTGGCCGCGGAGGGCATCGTCGACCTCGACGACAAGAGCCTCCTCGCCCACCTCGAGGCCGCCGGAGGAGCCTTCTATCTCTATCACTCGCGCGGCAAGGAGGAAGGATCATGACCGAGACGACCCTCGTGGTGCAGGGGCTGACGAAGAGCTACGGTTCGACACGGGCACTGGAGGCCCTCGATTTCTCGGTGGGAAGGGGCGAGGTCTTCGCCCTCCTCGGGCCGAACGGAGCCGGAAAAACGACCACCCTCGAGATCATCGAGGGGATCCGCGAGGCCGACGCGGGCAGGGTGAGGATAGACGGCATCGACGCCTTCGCCCGGCGCGGGGAGGCCGCCGCCCACCTCGGGGTCCAGCTTCAGGCCCAGGGTCTCCCGCCGACCATGAGCCCGGCCGAGGCCCTCTCCTTTTTCTCGGCCTATCGGCGCAAGGAACCGAGGAGTGGCATCCTCGAGCGTTTCGGCCTCGGGGCCCATCGCGACAAGCCGACCCGCGACCTTTCAACCGGTCTCCAGCGCCGGCTCGCCCTGGCCCTCGCCCTGGCCCACGAGCCCTCCCTCCTCGTCCTCGACGAGCCGACCGCCGGCCTCGATGTCGAATCGCGCAACGTGCTACACGAGGCCATAAGGGAGGAGAGGGCGCGCGGTACGGGCGTCCTTTTGGCCAGCCACGACATGGCCGAGGTGGAGAAACTGGCGGACCGGGCCCTCGTCCTCGTGGGGGGCAGAGAGGTGGCCCGGGGCAGTCCGCGCGAGCTTACCGCCTGCGGGGATTCCGCGACGCGGCTGGCGCTCAGGACCCGCGACGGCTCCCTCGAAGAAAGGCTCGACGAATTTCCCGGCCTCGAGGCGGCGGCCGAACTGGACCGGGACGGCTATATCAGGGCCAAGGTCCTTCGCCCGGGGCCCCTCCTTTCCTGGCTGCTACGTGAAGTCGAGGGCGGGGGCGACGAGATCGTCGATCTCAGGGTCGAAAGACCCAGCCTCGAGGAACGTTTCCTCGAACTCTCGGGAGGCGCCGCATGAAGGCCTTCATGCTGCACTTTCGCCACGATTTCCGCGCGGTTTACACGGACCCTTCCAGGCTCTTCATGAATTACCTATTCCCCCTGACGGTCTTCCTCCTGATGGCCTTCTTGATGACGGGCGTCAACCCGGCCTTCAGGCTGCAGATGATCCCCGCGATGATCCTCTTCGCGATGATGAGCTCGACCCTTCTCTTCCTCTCCTCCCTGTGGATTTCCCAGCGAGAGGCGGGGATCTACCGGAGCTACAGGATCAACGGGGTTCCCGCGCGGGACATCCTCCTGGCTCCCGCCCTGGCCGGCATCGCCCACCTGGCCATCGTGAGCGTCCTCATCGCCGCGGTCGGCCATCTCGCCTTCGGCGCCCCACTTCCGGCGGCCCCTGTGTCCTTCGCCCTCGGCTGGCTCCTCTCGGCCCTGGCCCTGGCCGGCATCGCCATGACGATCGGAACGGCTGTGGCGGAGCAGCGGGCGGGCATGCTCGTGGCGCAGCTCGTATTCCTGCCTTCCATCATGCTCGGCGGTCTCATGATGCCGGCCGACCTGATCCCCCGCTCCCTCTCGCTGCTGTCGCGGCTCTTCCCCGCCCCCTGGGCGATGGAGGCCATGATGGGGGCGGGGAGGTCCCCCCTGGCCATGGGGGTGCTCGCCGCGACAGCCCTGGCAGGTTATGCGATTTCACTTGCGATCTTCGAGTGGCATACGACGCCGCTCAGGCCGCCGAGGACGAGACTCGTGGCCCTCCTCGTCCTGGCCCCCGCCCTGGCAGGTCTCGCCATCCTCGCCCTCGGGGGAAGCGGTGGCGCCTCGTGAGCCTGGCCTCCGGAGGGAGGCCTTCCGAGCGCCTCCCCCTGGTCGAGGCCGAGGAGTGGCTGGAGACCTTCTGGGCCGGTGTGACGTCGCAAGCCATATCGGCTCGCCGACCGCCCTGAGCCTTCCCGTGGCGAGGCTCTGCGCCAGGGCCGGGGGGCGGATCGCGGCGCTGACGGGCCTGCCCATGCTCTCCTCCGAGTCGGCGGACTTCTGGACCCAGATGCGCTCCTTTCCGCTGCCCGGAGGCGATCCCGCCGCATTCCAGCGCGCGCTCTGGGAAGATTACGCGATCGAAGTGCCGATGCTGGCGTGGAAGGGGAGGAGGCTCCTCCGCCTTTCGATACAGGCTTATAAGGCCCCCGAGGATGTCGATCGGCTCTTGCTGGCATTGGAGGCCCTGCTCTAAAAGAGGTTTCAGGGAACCGGGAAATCGTTTCAGATAATGAAACAAAAAAGACCTGCGAAGGGCGCGGCTATGGGGAATTAACGTAAAAAAGGGCAATTCCCCCATTTCGCCCAAGCTGATGTCTTCAAAACGCAGGCAAAAGCAGCCTAGTTTAGCTTCTACATGAGGAATCACCCCGAAAACTAACGGGCTTCGGTTCCGAAGGAGCGCATTCGATGGCTGCGCAGGAAAAGACGGGGGCTGAGGCCCTTGTCGATGTCATTATCGAGGAGGGCGTCGAGTACGTCTTCGGTCTGCCGGGGGGCTCGGCCATACCCATCTTCGACGCCCTCGTGGGCAAGGACATCAGGCTCGTCCTCGCGAGGCACGAGCAGGGGGCCGTCCACATGGCCGATGGCTACGCGCGGGCGACGGGGAAGACGGGGGTGGCCCTCGTGACCTCGGGGCCTGGGGCAACGAATACCGTGACGGGTCTCTTCACGGCCCTCATGGATTCCATACCCCTCGTCGTCATCGCCGGCCAGATGCCGGTCTGGACCCTCGGCCTCGACGCCTTCCAGGAAGCCGACGTCTCGGGCATCACCTATCCCTGCGTCAAGCATTCCTACCTCGTGAAGGATGTCGAGGACATTCCGCGGATCGTACACGAGGCCTTTTATCTCGCGAGCTCGGGACGGCCCGGGCCCGTCCTCATCGACATGCCGAAGAATGTCTCCGGCGCGCGCATCGCCTTCTCCTCCCCTACGGACTTCCACCTGCCCGGCTACTCGGTGCCCGGCGGCTGCGGGGAGGCCGGGGTGGCGAGGGCGGCGGCCCTCCTCAAGGCAGCGCGCCGTCCCCTCCTGGTCGTGGGCCACGGAGCCCTCATTTCCGGGGCGGAGGAGGAGGTGAGGAGCCTCGTCGAGACCATGCAGATACCCGTGGCCAACACCCTCCTCGGCAAGGGCGTCCTCCCCGAGACCCACGAACTCAACCTGGGCATGCTCGGCATGCACGGCACGGCCTACGCGAACAAGGCGGTCATCGACTGCGACCTCATCATGAGCATAGGTTCCCGATGGGACGACCGGATTGTCGGCGACTACTCCCAGTTCTGCGTGAACGCGACGAAGATCCACCTCGACATCGATCCCGCCGAGATAGACAAGGTGGTCCACGCGGATCTCGCCCTGGTCGGCGACGCGAAGACCGTCCTCGGCCAACTGATTCCCCGCCTGGAAAAGGGCGACACGAGCGAGTGGGTCAGGCAGCTCAGGCGCTGGAGGAAGGAATTCCCTCTGGCTTTCAAGAAAGAGGGAAAGCTCAGGGCCCAGCACGTCATCCAGGAGCTCTACAGGCTCACCGGGGGCAGGGCCGTAGTGACGACGGACGTCGGCCAGCACCAGATGTGGGCGGCCCAGTTCTTTCTCTCGGAGAGGGGCCGCGACTGGATAAGCTCGGGAGGGGCGGGGACCATGGGCTTCGGCCTTCCCTCGGCCATCGGAGCCCAGCTCGGCAGGCCCGGCGAGACGGTTATCGCGGTGGTCGGCGACGGGGGCTTCCAGATGACGGTGGGCGAGCTGGCGACCCTCTACAACCTCAAGATCCCCGTAAAGATAATAATTATAAACAATCATTATCTCGGCATGGTGCGGCAGTGGCAGAACCTCTTCTACGACAACCGCTACTCGGGGGTCGACCTCGAGGGGAATCCCGACTTCGTCAAGCTCGCCCAGGCCTACGGGATCAAGGGCCTTCGCGTGACAAGGGCGGCCGATCTCAGGCGCGTACTGCAGGCGGCTTTGGCCCATCCGGGACCGGTCCTCGTCGACGCCGAGGTCGAGCACCACGACAACGTCTTCCCGATGATACCGGCGGGGGCGCCCCACCGGGACATGCTCCTCGAGCCGCCGAGGCGAGTCCTCGAAAAACCGACGGGGGGGACCTGAGATGGCCGATACGAACGTCGCGCGCCACACGATCAGCCTTTATGTCGCGAACAAGCCGGGCGTCCTCATCCGCGTCGCCCTCCTCTTCTCGCGCCGGGGCTACAACATCGACAGCCTCGTCGTCTCCGAGACCGAGGACCCGGGTTTTTCGCGGATGAGCATCGTAGCCAAGGGCGACCGGACCACCCTGGAGCAGATTCTCAAGCAACTCAACAAACTCGTCGACGTGGTGCACGCCCGCGACTACGCCTACGAGGAGGTGATCCAGAAAGAGCTGGCCCTCTTCAAGATCGATTGCCCGCCGGAGCGAAGGGCGGAGGCCCTCCAGGTGATGGAGGCCTACAAGGCCCGCACCATCGACCTCACCGAGACGACCCTCGCCGTCGAGGTGACGGGGAGCTCCGAGAAGCTCGACGCCCTCGAGACGATGCTGCGGAGCTTCCGGATCCGCGAGATGGTGAGGACAGGCAAGGTATTGATGGCTCGCGGCGAGGCCGCGACATGAGGAGCCGGCGCGGCCGGGCGGCGCGCGGAAGCGAAAGAAATCCAGGAGTGGAAAAGTGAGCAAGAACCTGTTCGACAAGGTCTGGGACGCGCACCTCGTCGGGAGACTCCCGACTGGCCAGGACCAGCTTTTCATCGGCCTCCACCTCATCCACGAGGTGACCTCGCCCCAGGCCTTCGGGATGCTCGAGGAGAGGGGCCTCGGTGTCCTCCATCCCGAGAGGAGCTTCGCGACCTGCGATCACATCGTCCCGACCCTATCGAGGGACCGGCCCTTCGCCGATCCCGAGGCCGAGACCATGCTGGCCGAGCTCGAGAAGAACGTGAAGAAACACGGCATAGCCTACTTCGATTTCGCCTCGGGCCGTCAGGGCGTCGTCCACGTCGTCGGGCCCGAGCTCGGTCTCACCCAACCGGGCATGACCATCGTATGCGGCGACTCGCACACGGCCACCCACGGGGCCTTCGGCGCCATCGCCTTCGGCATAGGCACGAGCCAGGTACGCGATGTCCTCGCCACCCAAAGCCTCGCGATGGACAGGCCCAAGGTCCGCAAGGTGGAGATCACGGGGAGGCTCGGCGGGGGCGTCGGCGCCAAGGACCTCATCCTCGCCATCCTCGCCGAGCTTGGCGTCGAGGGAGGCCTGGGCTACGCCTACGAATACGCCGGGGAGGCCGTGCGCGCCCTCACGATGGAGGGTCGGATGACCCTCTGCAACATGAGCATCGAGGGTGGGGCCCGTTCGGGCTACGTGAGCCCCGATCAAACTACCTATGACTATTTGAAGGGGAGGCCCTACGCCCCATCGGGCGCGGACTGGGAGGGGGCCCTCGCCTGGTGGAAGAGCCTCGCGAGCCCGGCCGACGCCTCCTTCGACGACGTGAAGAGGATCGACGGCTCGGCCATCGAGCCCATGGTCACCTGGGGCATCAATCCCGGCCAGGGTCTCGGCATCTCCGGGCGCATGCCCCGCCTGGCCGAGTTGCCCGCGGAAAAGCGCGACGTCGCGGCCAAGGCCTACGAGTACATGGGCTTCGCCGAGGGCTCGCCCATCGCGGGCACGAAGATCGACGTGGCCTTCGTCGGGAGCTGTACCAACGGGCGCATCTCCGACCTGCGCGAGGCGGCTGCCGTCGCCCGGGGCCGGAAGGTGGCCAAGGGGGTCCGCGCCCTCATCGTGCCCGGTTCGATGCAGGTCGACGCCCAGGCCAGGGCCGAGGGTCTCGACAGGGTCTTCGTCGAGGCCGGCTTCGAATATCGCAATCCGGGCTGTTCGATGTGTCTCGCGATGAATCCCGACAAGCTCAGGGGCAGGGAGGTTTCGGCCTCGAGCTCGAACCGCAATTTCATAGGAAGGCAGGGCTCGCCCCGGGGGCGAACCCTCCTCATGAGCCCGGCGATGGTCGCCGCCGCGGCCGTGGTGGGCGAAGTGATCGACGTGAGGAGCATGTGATGGCAAGCAAGGATCCGAGGCGAGCCCTCGTCGAAGGCCGGGGCATAGCCCTCCGCGAGGACGACGTCGACACCGACCGCATCATTCCCGCACGCTACATGAAGGGCGTGACCTTCGAGGGCCTGGGCGAGCACGCCTTCCAGGATGCCCGTTTCGACGAGGCCGGAGAGCCCAAGGCCCATCCCTTCAACGATGCCCGCTTCAAGGGAGCCTCGATTCTCGTCGTGAACCGGAACTTCGGCTGCGGTTCCTCCCGCGAACACGCGCCTCAGGCCCTCGCCCGGGCGGGGATCGCGGCCCTCGTGGGGGAGTCCTTCGCCGAGATCTTCTCGGGCAACTGCGTCAGCCTCGGGATTCCGCCCGCGAGGGTTTCGGCCGCCGACGCCCGGGCCATACAGGACCAGGTCGAGGCCGACCCCGAGCTCACGCTCGTGGTCGATCTCGCCAAGGGCCAGCTGCGGGCCGGGTCGAAGCTTTATGCGATTTCGATGCCCGAGACCCAGCGCCAGGCCCTCGTCGCGGGGACCTGGGATTCGACCGGGGCCCTCCTGGCCGCCGAGGCGGCCATCGCGAAGACGGCGGCCAGTCTTCCCTACATGACCTGGAAGGCGGCCGGCTGAGGGCCGGGTCGGCGGGGCTTGGCGCCGGCCCGATGCGGGGCCTGGCGGCCCGGCCCTACTTCGCGAGGTCCATTTCCGCCTCGGCCGTATCGAAGCCCTCGCCGGTATCGTAGACCTCGAGCTGGAAGTAGACCCTTTCGGCCTTGTTCCAGTCGCGCCAGTCCCAGCCTATGTCCCGGGTCGGGTCGAGGCTGGCCTTGGTCGTGGGCTCGAAGGTCGAGCCGTCCTTGCCGTCGACGAAGACCTCGACGATCGGCTGGACCCGCGATCCCTTCTTCGGCTTGAACTCACCGTAGGTCTGGTTGGGGGATTCGAGGAGCCATTTCTCCTTCGAGACCTCGCCCTTGTCGTCGAAGCCGATCTCGAGGAGGAGGTACTGGTAGGCTCCCTTCGTCCGGCCCGAGGCGTAGTAGGCGAAGGGAATGTCGAGGTAGCTCGAGCCCCCGTCCTCGCTCCCGAACTCGGCGTAGGCCTCGGCCTCGAGGCCATCCTGGCTCACGACGAAACGTTTCCCGTCCCAGAGCCCCGAGACCGAGGCCCCGTCATCCGAGACCTCGGCGCTCTGGCTGCCCATGAATATGACCTTGGCGCCCTCGCGCCTGCCGAAGGTCAGGTCGTACTCGATGGCGGTCTTCGCGGAACCCTCGAGGAGGGGGGCGCTCACCGTCCAGCCATCCGGGCCCTTTTCGACGCTCGCGGCCTCGGCGAAGCCGAAGCCGCCCGTATCGGCCTGGGCCTTGGAGATGGCCGCGCCGCCGGAGAAGTAACTAGTTATCAACTTTTTCCAGGAGGCGGGGGCGATGGCGTCGTAGCCGGGATCGTAGGAGGACTTGCGGTCGGGGAAGTAGGCAGAGAGACCGGTGGCCCCCTTGTTGGCCGATCCCGCCACCTCGGCGAGGGTGGCCTTCGCGAGGGCGGCCCGGAGCGAATCTGCCGCCGGCTTGAGGGCCGGGTCCTCGGAGGCGACCCTCGTGGCGAAGGCCCCGAGGTCGACGAGGTGGAGGTCCTGGTCGGGCTGGGGTGACTTGCCGAAGCGGAGGACCTTGTTGGCGGTCCGGCCGAGGAGGGGGGCCACCTCGGCGATGCTCCCGACGGCCGCCTGGGAGAAAGAGCTCACGGAGGCTTCGAGGCCGGACATGGCACCGAGGTCGACCAGGGATAGGGTGATCTCGGACTCGTCCCCCGCCGCCTTCGATTTCTGCCGGAAGCCGGCGAGGAGGGCCCTGCCCAGGGCCGCCCCATCCCCGCCGGAGTCGAAGACGGGCTTGAAAGAGGCGTAGTCCCAGCCATGGCCCGGCTCGGTCTCCTCGCTCGCGACGAGGTAGGAGGCCAGGGGCTGAAAGACGAGGGCGGCCTCGTAGTTCGCCATGAGACAGGCGTCGAAGCCGAGGAGGTCGAGGCGGGTCAGGCCGGCTGACCTCATCGCCGAGGACAGGGCCCGGCGGATGCTGGCCGGGTCGAGGTTGCCGTCGGGGTTCGCGTCGCTGCTCGCGTAGCCGGTCCAGCCGCCGCCGTGGTCCCAGAGGACGAGGGCATAGTGGCGGGCAGGGTGTTCCTTGAGGCCCCACTGGACGAAGGAGGCGAGTTCCTTGGGGTCGGTGGAGTCGATGTCGCCGAGGTCGGCCTTCTCCGAGAGGACCCCCTTCTCGACCACGAAGCGCTTGGCGCCCGACCAGGCCTCGACGCCGGCGGCGCCCTCGCTCGAGTAGTTCATGCCGCGATCCACCTGGACGGCGATGGTCGCCTTGGGCGATTCGGAAGCCACGAGCTCGTTGAGGTTGTCGAGGGCATCGGGCTCGAGGTCGTTGTTGGCCGCCATGTAGACGAGGAGGGTCCATTCGGTCCGGGGGGCGGCGGAGAGGCCGGCGACCAGGGCGAAGGCGAGGAAGGCGAGACTGGAAAATTTGCGGAAGGCGCGCATCCGTGCTCCTGCGGGAAAGAATGCGGCATTCTCGCAAATCTCCCCCGCCAGCGCTAGCTGGCGAGCCGGCGCTAGCTGGCGAGCCGGCGCTAGCTGGCGCTAGCTGGCGAGCCGGCGCTAGCTGGCGACAGCGCTAGCTGGCGGGGGAGCGGCCATCTCAGCGCCTCTCCCGCTCCGGGAGGTCGAGGGCCAGGGTTCCGCCGGGATTGAGGATGCCTTCCGGATCGAAGTGGCGCTTTATGGCGCGGTGGAGGGAGAGGGCCTCGCTCCCTATTTCCCCCTCGAGCCAGGGCGCGAAGAGCTTGCCGATGCCGTGGTGATGGCTCATGGACGCGCCGCTGCCGCGTATGGCGTCGAGGATTCCCTCTTGGTAGGAGAGGTACTCCCCGATGTCGTCCATCTTCGCGATGAAGATGAAATAGAGGTTGCAGCCCTGGGGATAGAGGTGGGACATGTGGGTCATGCAGATCGTGCGCGGTCGCGAGTGGCAGTAGGCCCGGACCCCCGAATGGACGGCCTCGAGATTCGACCAGTTCACCGAACATTCGAGGGTATCGATCATGATGCCGTAGTCGCCCAGGTCCTCGCGCATATAAGGATCGAGGAAGCGGCCATGTTCCCAGGCCCGGGCGACGAGGCCGCTCGTGGGGAGGGCCCCGTGGCGCTTGGCGATGCGCGAAACCATTCTCGCGACGTGGCGGGCGTAGCCCCTCTCTCCGTCGGCCGTACCGAGGAGGAGGCAGCGTTCGCCCTTCCGGTAGCCGAGGAGGCCGAGGAGGCTGTCAGCGGGCGTTCCCTCGACGCCATAGAGTTTGAGGGCGACATCCGACTCCTCGGGGTCGGAGAGTCTGAAGACCGAGGGCATCCCGAATTCGCCCTGGAGTATCTCTCTCGCCGCCGTCTTGGCCTCCTCCCAGTCGCGGAAGACATAGGAGTAGCGCCGCGTGTTTTTGGGCATGGCGCGATGCAGCTTGAGGGTGGCGGCGTAGAGGATGCCGAAGGCCCCCTCTGAGCCCATCATGATCTGATCGAGGTCGGGGCCGTGGGAGGCCGCGGGGAAGTCGCGGGTCCTGAGGTCGCCGCGCGGGGTCACGTAGT
>DATKTD010000184.1:0-29585 GCA_035531315.1 Rectinemataceae bacterium | reverse complement strand
GTCGGCCGGCTTGGAGAAGACACGGTCGAAATCGCTCGAGGATCTCGTGACCTCCTCCGGACCGAAGGCGGTGAGGGCGACGAGGGGAAGCTGCCGATCGTAGCGGTCGCCCTGGTAGCCGCGAATCTTGCGGCCCAGCTCGATGCCGCTCATTCCCGGCATCTGTATGTCGAGGATGGCGGCGTCGGGCTGGGTCTCCTCGAGGACCCGGAGCGCCTCGGCCCCGCTCCCCGCCAGGAGCATCCTGTGCCCGGCGTTCGCGAGGAGGATGGCCATGTACTCCCGGTTGATCTCGTTGTCGTCGACGACGAGAAGACGAAGGACGCGATGGTCGTCGGCGAAGGAAAGGGCGGGTCCCGCCGAATCGATCTCCCCCGCCGGCACGAGGATGGTGAAACGAGAACCCGAGCCCTGCTCGCTCGTGAGGCGGATCTCCCCGCCGAGGGCTCGCACGATGTTGCGCGCGAGGGAGAGACCGATGCCCGCGCCTCCGGCCGTCTTGGCGTAGGGAGAGACGAGCTGGACGAAGGGAGCGAAGATCCGCGCCTGGTCGGCGGGTGCGATGCCCGGGCCGGTGTCCACGACCGAGAGCACGAGGTGGGGTACGTTGCCGCTCCTCGTCTCGATGCTCGACTCCACCCTGATCGAGCCGCGCTCGGTGAAGCTGATCGCGTTGGAAAGGAGGGCCGAGAAGGCCCGCCCGAGTCGATCCGGGTCGGTGTAGAGCACCATGTCCTCGACGCTCGCGAGTTCGAAAGAAAGGCCCTTGTCCCTGGCCCTTTCGGCCCAAGCTTCGACGGCTCTCTTGACGAAGGCCCCGAAGGGGAAGGCGACCATGTGGATGGAGGGGGAGCCGTTCTCGAAGCGCACGAAATCGAGGATGTCCCCGAGGAGTTCGAGGAGGCCTTCCGCGCTCCTGATAATCGACTCGGAGCGGTTGGACATCGCGGGATTCTCCATCCCCGCGAGACGGGCCGCGGCGACGATGCTCGCCAGCGGTCCCTTGAGCTCGTGGCCCATCGAAGCGAGGAAGTCGCTCTTGGCGCGGTCGGCCCGCTCCGCCTCCTCCTTCGCCGCGCGCAGGAGATCGGCCATGGCCCGGGTCTGACTGATATCCTCGCAGACGATGATGGAATGGCTGACATCGCCGGAAGGCTCGCGGACCGGCGAGGCGTGCCAGGCCACCCAGAGCCTGTCGCCCCCGGCCACGAGGAGTTCCAGCTCCTCGCGCACGTCGAAGCCCTCGCCGACGAGGCGGGCCACCTCGTCGGCCCTGGCCCTGTCGAAGGCGAAAAAGGGGAAGACCGGGGAACCGATCACCTCGGTGGGTTCGCGAAGGGCCATACGGAGAAAGGCGGGGTTCGCGTACTCGACCATGAAATCGGCGTCGAGGACGAGGACGCCGGCCGCGAGCTGATCGACGGCCTGGTAGAGCTTGCGCAGCATGTCCTCGGACTTCCGCCTGAGGGTGATGTCGCGGATGACGCCGACGGAGCCCACGAAGGAGGAACCCTCCGCCCATTCTCCGGCCGAGGTGATCTCGCCGTAAGAGATGATCGAGGCGATGAGGTCGTCGCCCTGGGGGCCGATCTTGCGCTTGAGCCTGAGCTCGAGATTCTCGGTCTTCCGATCGATGCCCCGGCGCTCGTTGAAGAGCTTGGGACTGAAGCCGGGCCCCGTCTTCGCCCCCCTGAACCAGCCCAGCACCTTGTCGCGATCGACGCTCGCCGCCTCGTCGGCGTCGAGGAGGACGGAAAAGTGCTTGCCCGCGAGTTCCGCCGGCTCATAGCCGAGGAGGCGCACCGAATTGTTGACGAAGGTGAAGCGTCCCGCCTCGTCGAGCTCGTAGACGATGTCGGGCAGGGCGTGGACGAGGTCCTCGTAGCGCCGCTCGAGGTGGCCGTAGGCGCCGGAGAAGCGCCTCCAAAGCCCCGTGAGGACGCGGAAATAGGCGGCAACCCCCTCTTCCCACCCATCGCCGCCGCGGAGGATGCCGTCGAAGGCCCCGGCCCGGATCAAAGCGTCCGCCTTCTCCTCGCCGTCGGAGTCCACGAGGACGACGATGACATAGGAACGCAGGGAGCGATTGATCTCGAAGCCGACCTTCTCCCAGAGCTCCGCGTCGACGAGGACGAAGTCCGCCCCCGAGGCGCGAACCTCCTCGTCGAGCCAGGTGATGATGCGCCCGCGCTCGGCCGGAGCGGTCGCCAAGGGCGCGCCCGCCGTGGCGGCCGGTCTGGCGGCCGCGGGCTCGCGGGCCTCGAGGCCCTCGCGATGGAGGGCGGCCGCGATTCGCTTGAACTCCCCCGCGTCGAGGAGGTCGAGAAGGACAATGGTGGAGGTCGTTTCGTTCACATCGTCAATTCTGGGCGGAATCGGGAAAAAGGCAAGGCATTCACCCACCCCTAAGGCCTAAGTTTTACCTGGAATGACGAATCGAGGTTCGCGATTCGTCATTCCCTATCGGCATGGCCTCACTTTATCTGGCCGAAGCGGGTAAAGGGCCAGAGTCTGAACAGGGCCGTGCCCTCGATGAACTCCCGCTCCAGGGGGAAGGGATCGAGCATCGAGGGATAGGTCACGGGGACGGGGTCGGCCGGATCGAGGGCCCGGGCTTTGAGAGTCCCCTCGCGATAGCGGAAATCAAGGGAATTGTAGCGGTTGTCGCCCATGGCGAAATATTGGGTGGGCCCGAGGTAGCCGGTCTTCGAGGGGAAGGCGGGGAAGTTGCGCGAATCCCAAGCGCTGCGGAGGTACCAGTCGAGCTTGCGCGCCTCCGTCTGGAGCCGCGTAAGGGCCACGTCGGAGCCGAAGGCGTCGATCGGAGCGGAAGAGGCCACGAGGGAGAGGTCCCGTGCCGTCCTCGCGATCACGTTGGCCTTGATCTCGAGGGAGAGGGCCCGGGCCGCGCGTTCGTAGGCGTCGTCCGGGGGAATCGAGGCATCCTGGATCGCACCCTTCGCGTAGGCGAGGAAGGCTTCGCGGGAAGCCCTGTCCTTGGCCGCGGCGAGGGCCAGGGAAAAGTCGTCCACGCTCGAGCCCGCGGCCGCCCAGGGATTGCCGCCCTTGGCGGCGAGGGCGATCGCCTCGTCCCGGGTCGCGACCGCGCTCGAGGGCGCCCTCGTCAGCTGTTTCGCCTCGAAGGAGGCGAGGAGGCCGGGGCCGATCCTGGAAAAAGATGCCTCGGCCGCGGCGAGATCGACGGCGATCGCCTTAGAGAGGGCGCTCGTGTCGACGGCCTTGCGCTCCTCATCCATCGAAGTGAGGAAGGCGCGGGTCTGCTCGTCGATCGGGATGACCTGGATCTTCTTCTTAAAGGCATCCGGTTCCTTCCAAAGATCGACATGGGCCCAGGGCTCCTTCACCACCCGCCAGTCCGCGTCGCCGGCCCGACGAACGTAGAGCTGGTCATCGACCATCATCAGCCGGTCGCCGGGAACGCCGGTCACCCGCTTGACGAGGGGATCGGCCTTGGGAGTTCCGTCGGGAAGGGTCGCGTCGAGATTCACCGTCGTGAAGGTGATCATGTACACGAGCTGCGAAAGATACTTCTTGAGGTCCACGCCGTGGTTTTCGGGATAGCGCGGGTTGGCGATGGTGACGACGTCCCCCCGTTGCGGCAGACGCAGGAAGGGCAGACGCCATTCCGTCAGGGGGATGCGCGGCCCCGTCTCGAGCTTCAGCGTGAAGGGCCGATCCCCGACGAGGAAGGCGGGCACCATCGATTCCGAGGGAACCACGTAGAGCTGGAACACGAAGATGTTGACGAGGAGGACGGCGATGGCCGCCCAGGCGAGGGCGTCGACCCACTCGAGGCCGGCGAGGAGTATGTTCCGCCTGTGGGCCTGGACCTGGCGCTCGCGCATCCGACGCTTGCGCAGGGCCCTGTCCTTCACCTCGTCGGCCTGGATGACGCCGACGGCGGCCAGGGTGGCGGGGCGTGAGGCGAACCAGAACACGAGGATGCCGAGGAGGGTAGCGAGAAGGGTCGCTCCGAATATCAGGTTGGCGTGGGCGCCGCCGATGAGGCCGAGCTTCTGCCAAGTCACGCGGGGCAGGGCATGGACGAAGTAGAAGACCGGGATCGAATATCCCGTGAATTTCTTCCACGCCAGCCACAGTCCCTTCTTCCCTTCCCGGTAGATGAAGTGGGTGAAGGCGAGGTGACCCGCCGCGATGGCGAGGGTGCCGAGCAGATAGATGAGCCAGGTCGCGTCGAGGCGGGCGAAGCCCGTGAGGGGAATCGAAAGCAGAAGGACGGCGACGAGGGCGAATGCGGCCACGAGGGGCAATCGCGTTGCGGGTTCGGGTTTATCCATGACTGGGCGAGTATCAGCGCGGGGCGGCCCCCGCGTCAAGGCAGCGAGGCCTTGGCCTGGGGCGGAGGGGCCTTGGCCTGGGGCGGAGGGGCCTTGGGACTAGGAGATGCCGCGGATATAGGTCCTGTAACGCTTATATATCTTTCCGCCGAAACGGGTCGCCAGAATCGGCGTCTGGGGATTTTCCTCCGAGGTAAGCGAGAGGTCGAGCCACTCGAAGCCCCGCCCCGCCCGGCCCCTGGCCTCGAGACGCGACAGCATCTCCTCGAAGAGGATGGCAGCGACCCCCGAGCCCCAATGGTCGGGGTGGACGAGGACACTCTTGATGGTCGCCGAGCGCCAGCCGCGCCTGAAGGCGAAGGGGAGGCGGAGCCAGTCCCGGGGCCGACGAAGGCCGCGCAGACCGATCAGGGCCTCGTTGAGATTCGGAATCGCGGGAAAGAAACCGACGACCCTTCCCTCCTTCTCGGCGAACAATACGAGTTCCGGATCGGCGAAACGCCGGAAGGGCGAGAGGAGGGCCTCCACGGTCGATCGCTCATAGGGGACGAAGCCCCGGAGATGCCTGAGGGACACGTTGAGAAGGCCCCAGACATCGTCGACGGCCTCCTCGTAGCGCGAGGGATCGAAGGGCCTGACGAGATAGCCACCGCGCTCCCGGGCGAGGGCGGCGACGCGCGAAAGATGCTCGCGATCGGGGATCGACCGATCGAGACGGATCTCGAAGGCGAGATTGTCGTCCCGGGCGGGCGCGAAGCCGAGGGACTCCATCGTGTCGAGGTAGTAGGCGGGCGTGTGGCCGCAGAGGAGGGCCGGAGGACGGTCCCGACCCTCCACGAGGACGCCGTAGGCGTTTTCGTAGTCGAAGTTGAAGGGTCCCCACATGTCGAGGAGGCCCCGCGCCCGCCCCCAGGCGGCCACCGCGTCGAGGAGGCCGGAAGCGGCCTCGCGATCGTCGAAATACTCGAAAAAGCCGAACATGCAATGTCTCGTGCCTTCGCGGCGGTTCGCCGGCAGGTCCTCGGCCGCGGCGACGGTGCCGACGAGACGGCCGCCGCGCCAGGCCCCGAAAAGCCGCGCGACGCCCCCCTTGGCGAAGAACTCGCCGCGGCCGGGATCGAGGTCGCGCAACCTGTCCGAAAGGAGGGGGGCCACCCAAAGAGGGTCGTCGCGATAGAGGATCCAGGGAAAGGCGGCGAAATCGCGGAATTCGCGGCGCCCGGCCAGGGGTCTGATCTCGAGGCCTTGTGCGGCGTAGGGGGCTTGGACCATGGGCAATGATCGAGCAGACCCCTCGAGCCGTCAATCGCCGATGAGGACTTTCTCGACGGCGCGGGCCTTCGGAGTCTTAGCGCGACCTTAACGCCCTCGCCGAAACCTTAATGGAGCCTTTATTTGCCCGCAGGGCCGCCTTCGCTAGCATCGAAGTCGGAGGTACCCATGTCAGCCATCGTCTTCAGGGCGGCCCTGCTTCTCTCCGTCGCCCTCCTCTGCTATCTGGGCTGGGCCATGTTCAGGCCCGAGCGCTTCTAGGAGACCCCATGAATTACCACGATATTGCGGAGATCGCGATCGTCGTCGCGGCGATGCTCCTCCTCTCGCCCCTCCTCGCCGCCTACCTCGAGGCGGTTTTCGGTGGGAAGCGACATCCCCTTTCCTTCCTCGAGCCGGCCGAGTCGGCCTTCTACCGTCTCGCCAGGCTCGACAGGGGCGAGATGGACTGGAAGGCATACGCCCTTTCCGTCCTCGGCCTGGGCTTGGTCTCCATCGCGATCCTCGCGGGCATCCTGATGGGCCAGGCCTTCCTCCCCTTGAATCCGCGGCATTTCCCCGGCATGCGCTGGGACCTCGCCCTCAATACGGCCATCAGCTTCGTGACGAACACGAACTGGCAGTCCTATGCCGGCGAATCGACGCTGAGCTATTTCTCCCAGGCGGCGGGGCTCGCTGTGCAGAACTTCCTCTCGGCCGCCGTCGGCCTTTCCGTGGCCGTCGCGGTCATCCGCGGCATCATGGCGCGGGGGCAGGCGGGCCTCGGCGAAAAGGCCACTATAGGCAACTTTTGGTCCGACATGACGAAAAGCGTCATCTACGTCCTCCTCCCTCTCTCGATCGTGGTGGCCCTCATCCTCGCGAGCCAGGGCGTCGTCCAGAGCCTCGGCGACTACGTGGGCTTCCACGGCCTCGCCGGCAAGGAGGGCCTGATTCCCCTCGGTCCGGCCGCGAGTCAGGTGGCGATCAAGCAGCTCGGCACCAACGGAGGGGGCTTCTTCGGCCAGAACTCTACCCATCCCTTCGAAAATCCGACGCCTCTTTCCAACCTCGTCGAATTGATATCGCTCATCCTCATCCCCGCCGCCCTCCCCCTCCTCTTCGGCAGGATGAGCGGCAAGCGGAAGCAGGGCCGGGCAATCTTCGGCGTCATGTTCGTCGTCTTCGCCATCTGCGCGATCGCGGCCATAGGGGCCGAACTCCACTGGGGCAGCCTCGAGGGAAAGGAGCTCCGCGTCGGCATGTCGAATTCGACTCTCTGGGCCGTGATGACGACGATGACCTCGACGGGGGCCGTCAACTCGATGCACGATTCCCTCGCCCCCCTCGCGGGCATGATCCCCCTCATCAATCTGATGCTCGGCGAGGTGATCTTCGGCGGCGTGGGCTCCGGCCTCTACGGCATGTTCGCCCTCGTCTTCATCGCCGTCTTCATCGCCGGCCTCATGGTGGGCAGGGGGCCCGAATACCTCGGCAAGAAGATCGAGGCCCGGGAAGTGCAGCTTTCGATGGTGGCTATAATCGCGCCCAACTTCGTCATCCTCGTCTTCGCGGCCATAGCGGCCTCGATTCCGAAGGCCCTCGCGAGCCTCGGCAATCCCGGGGCCCATGGGCTCTCCGAGGTCCTTTACGCCTTCGCCTCGGCGGCGGGCAACAACGGCTCGGCCTTCGCCGGGCTCAATACCAACACGTATTTCTGGAACCTCATGATGGGAGCGGGCATGTTCATCGGCCGCTACGGCGTCATCCTGCCCATCCTCGGCGCGGCGGGCAGCCTCGCCGGCAAGAAGACCATTCCCGAGAGCGCGGGCACCTTCCGCACCGACAACCTCGTCTTCGGCGTCCTCCTCTTCTTCGTCGTCTTCATCGTCGCCGGGCTCACCCACTTCCCGGCCCTCACCCTCGGCCCCATCCTCGACCATCTCGGCATGATCGGGGCGGGCAACTAAAGGAGGCAGCCATGAGCAAGCACGAAACGCGCTTCACCGCGGCGATGCTCGGGAAGGCCATCGTCTCGGCCTTCGCCAAGCTCGATCCCCGCGTGGAGGTCCGCAATCCCGTCATGTTCCTCGTCTGGATGGGAACCGCCTTCTCGACGATCGTAACGATCGCCGAGATCATCGGAGGCCGGTCGCCCGGACAGGGCGGCCTCCCCACATCCTCCGCCGTCCAGATCGACCTCTGGCTCTGGTTCACCCTCCTCTTCGCCAACTTCGCCGAGAGCGTCGCGGAGGTCCAGGGCAAGGCGCGCGCCGACTCGCTCCGAAAAATGCGCGAGGGCGGTATCGCCCATCTCCGCAGGGGCGGGAAGATCGTCGCCGTGGCCGCCTCCGAACTCAAGGTCGGCGACGAGGTCCTCTGCGAGGCCCGCGACCTCATTCCCGGCGACGGGGAGGTGATCGAGGGCATAGCGAGCGTCGACGAATCGGCCATCACCGGCGAATCTGCCCCCGTCATCCGCGAATCCGGCGGGGACCGCTCCGGCGTCACCGGCGGTACGAGGGTCATCTCCGACCGCATTGTCATCCGCATCACCACGGGCCAGGGCGGCAGCTTCATCGACCGGATGATACTGATGGTGGAGAACGCGACTCGTCAGAAGACGCCCGGGGAGATCGCCCTCACCATCCTCCTGGCCTCCCTCTCGATCGTCTTCCTCCTCGCCGTGGCCACCCTCAGGCCCCTGGCCCTGATGGTGGCCGGGGCCGGCGGATCGGCCGACCTCCTCGACGTCGTCACCCTCACCGCCCTCCTCGTCTGCCTCGTGCCGACGACCATCGGCGGCCTCCTCTCCGCCATAGGCATCTCGGGCGTGTCGCGTCTCATGCGGAAGAACGTGATGGCCCTTTCGGGCAAGGCCATCGAGGCCGCGGGCGACATCGACACCCTCCTCCTCGACAAGACGGGTACCATCACCCTGGGCAATCGGCGGGCGAGCGAACTGGTGCCGGCCCGCGGCGTCAGGGAGGAGGAGCTCGTCGAGGCGGCCCTCCTGGCCTCCCTCGCCGACGACACCCCCGAGGGCAAGTCCATCGTCGCCTATATCGGCAGCGCGTATCGCCGCGACACGAAGCCGAGCCTCCCGGAGGGCGCCTCCTTCGTGCCCTTCACCGCGCGCACCAGGATGAGCGGCCTCGACATCGCCGCCGCCGGCGACGCGGGCCCCGGGGGCCTGCCCGACCCCGCGCGCTCCGTGCGGAAGGGCGCCCGCGACGAGATAGCCGAGCACGTCGCCTCGCTTGGCGGCTCGATGCCCGAGGAGGTCGGGGTCGCCTGCGAAAGGATAGCCCGTTCGGGCGGCACCCCCCTCGCCGTGTCCGTCGGCTCCCGTGTCCTCGGCGCCATCCATCTCAAGGACGTGATCAAGGAAGGCATACGCGAACGCTTCTCCGGTCTGCATGCCCTGGGCATCCGCACCATCATGATAACGGGCGACAATCGCCTCACGGCGGCCGCCATCGCGGCCGAGGCGGGGGTGACCGACTTCATCGCCGAGGCCAGACCCGAGGCCAAACTCGAGGCCATCAGGAAGGAACAGGCCGAGGGCCACCTCGTCGGCATGATCGGGGACGGCACGAACGACGCACCAGCCCTCGCCCAGGCCGACGTCGGCGTCGCCATGGCCTCGGGCTCCCAGACCGCCCGGGAGGCGGGCAACATGGTCGATTTCGACAACGACCCGGCCAAGGTCCTCGACGTCGTCGAGGTCGGCAAACAGCTCCTCATCACCCGCGGTTCGCTCACCACCTTCTCCATCGCCAACGACGTGGCCAAGTATTTCGCGATTCTCCCCGCGGTCTTCGCAGGCATCCAGGCGAGGGGGGGGAGGCCGGGGCCCCTTGGCGCCCTCAACGTCATGGGTCTCTCCTCCCCCTCGAGCGCCATCCTCTCGGCGGTCATCTTCAACGCCCTCGTCATCATCGCCCTCATCCCGCTGGCCCTGAAAGGCAGCTCCTTTTCGCCGAAGGAAGGGGCTTCCCGCCTCCTCGCGCGAAACCTCCTCATCTACGGCCTCGGCGGCATCCTCGCGCCCTTCGTCGGCATCAAGCTCATCGATCTCGCGCTCGCGGCCCTCGGGGTCGCGTGACAGGAGAAGGTCATGCGAAAGAATGTGTTAGTACAGTCTCTTTCATTCCTGCTCTGGATGACGATCCTCACCGGAGTCCTCTACCCCGCCTTCGTCACCCTGGCCGCCGGTCTCGCCTTCCGCGACAAGGCCGGCGGAAGCCTCATCCGCCTGGGCGGGGAAGTCCGCGGCTCGCGCCTCCTCGCCCAGGACTTCGGCGGCGGGCCCTGGTTTCTCGCGCGGCCCTCCGCCACCGACTGGGCGACGTTGCCGAGCGGCGCCTCCAACCTCGCGGCCACGAATCCCGGGCTCGCGAAGGAAAGGGCCGCGAACGTGGCGGCCTGGGCGGCGGCGAGCGGCTTTGGCAAGTCCCAGGCCCCGGCAAGCCCCATCCCCCCCGACATGGCCGCCTCGTCGGCCTCGGGCCTCGACCCCGACATCAGCCTCGAGGCCGCCCTCGGCCAGCTCGACAGGGTCGCCACTGCCCGGGGTCTCGACGCCGCCGCGAAGTCGGCCTTGGAGACGCGCATCAGGGCCATGGCCGCCGCCTCCGAAACCCTCCTGGGACCGGCCCGCGTCAACGTGGTAGAATTGAACGCCAGCCTCGAGGCCGCCGCCCCGCCCGCGGCGAGCCCCGGAGCGGGGAAGTGAGCCCCGAATGGATGCAGCCGACCGACTCCAGCCCGACGAGGCCCTGAGGCGTCTAGCCGCCGAAGAGTCGAGCCACCGGGCCCGACTCAGGATCTTCCTCGGCATGGCGGCCGGGGTCGGCAAGACCTACGCGATGCTCAAGGAGGCGCGGGCCGCCGTCCGCGATCGAGGGCTCGACCTCGTCGTCGCCTGGGTGGAGGCCCATGGACGACAGGAGACCGACGCCCTCCTCGAGGGCCTCGAACGCCTTCCGCCCAAGACCGAGGCATATCGCGGCATCGAGCTGCGGGAGATGGACCTCGACGCCGTCTTGGCGCGAAGGCCCGCCATCGCCCTCGTCGACGAGCTCGCCCACTCGAACACGCCGGGGATGCGCCATGCCAAGCGACACGAGGACGTCATGGAGCTCCTCGAGGCCGGCATCGAGGTATGGACCACGGTCAACATCCAGCATCTCGAAAGCATGGCCGACTCCGTCGAACTCCTCACCCTCGCCCCCGTGCGCGAGCGCGTGCCCGACTCCTTCTTCGACCGTGCCGACGAGGTCCAGCTCATCGACCTCCCTCCCGACGAACTCCTCCGTCGCCTCGCCGAGGGGAAGGTCTACACCGGGAGCGCCTCGCGGGACGCCATAGGCAACTTCTTCTCCAAGACAAACCTTTCCGCCCTCCGCGAGATCGCCCTGCGCCAGGCCTCCCTCTTCGCGAGCCACGACACCACGAACAGCCTGCGAGGTTCCGGCCTGCGGGGCCCCGGCCTTGGCGCGGCCGACGAAGACCGGGGCTCGGGCGGCATACTCGTCGCCGTCGGCTCGAGCCCCCACGGCGACGCCCTCCTCCGCTGGGCACGGCGCCTGGCCTACGGCCTCAAAGCCGAGCTCGAATGCCTCCATGTGGACACGGGCGAGAGGCCAAGCGAGGAGGATCGCTCCCGCCTCGCCGCGAATCTCGACCTTGCGCGGGACCTGGGCGCCTCCGTCACGACGGTCGTCGGCCGGGACATCGCCTCGGCGATCGCCCGGAGGGCTGCGGAGCGACGCTCCTTCGTCATCGTCGTCGGTAAGTCGGGCATGGCCTCGCGCCGCAACCCATTCCGCGGCCCCACCCTGTCGGAGCGGATCATCGTCGAATCGGGGAGCACCCCGGTCTTCGCCGTGCAGGAAAGGCCCCTGCGCGAGGCTCTGCGCCGCCGCGCCGCGAGGCTCCTCGAGAAGGCTCCACCCGCCCAGTACGCGGCGGCCCTGGGAGCGGTCGCCCTGGCCACGGCGCTCAGCCTCGTCGTGGCCCCGCCCGTCGGCTACCTCTCGGCCTCCATCATCTACCTGACGACGATCAGCCTCCTCGCCCTGGCGCTGCAGCGCAGGGCCCTGTTCCTGGCGGCCTTCGTCTCGGCCCTCCTCTGGGACTTCCTTTTCATACCGCCCCGCTACACCTTCGCGATCTCCAGGCCCGAGGACGTCCTGATGCTCGCCCTCTATTTCGTCATAGCCCTCACGACCGGCTTCCTGACGAGCAGGCTCAGGGCCAACGCCCGCCTCCTCGCCATCCGCGAGTCGCGTCTCGGGCTCATGGGCGAACTCGCCTCGGAGTTGGCCGGTACCTCGGGCATGGCCGCCATCCTCGACAGGTCCATCGGAGCCCTCTCCAAGGCCTTCGACGCCGAGATCGTCTTCATCCTCGAGGACAGCTCGGGGGGCCTCGAGGCCGGGCAGCGACCGCCGGGAGCCCAGGTCGGCGACAAGGCGAGGACGGCCGCCGACTGGGCCTTCAAAAAAGGAAGCCCGGCCGGCCGTTTCACCCGCACCCTGCCCGTGGCCGAATGGCACTTCGTCCCCCTCTCCGCCCCCCTGGGCAGGGTCGGCGTCCTCGGGGTCAAGCCCAAGGAGGGTCGAGCCTGGTCCGACGACTTCGAGGACTGGCTGTCGACGATGTCGCGCAGCGTATCGATGGCGGTCGAGAGGGAGAGGCTCGCGGAGCGGGCCGCGGCGGCCGAGCTCGCCAGGGAATCGGAGCGCCTCGGCGCCCTCCTCCTCGACTCCGTTTCGCACGAATTGCGCACCCCCCTCGCCGTCATCGAAGGCGCGGCCTCGGCGATAGCCGGCGAGGAGGACATCGGCGAGGAGAATCGGCGGGAACTCATCGCGGAGATCGGCCGCGGAGCCAAGCGCCTCGACGCCATCGTCGGCGACCTCCTCTCGATGGGTCGCCTCGAATCGGGCAGCCTCGCCCTCAGGCTCGACGACTGCGATCCGGTCGACATCGCCACGACCGCCATCGAGGCCCTGGCCGGGGAGCTCGGCGGCATGGGCGTCCTCGTCGAGGCCCCGCCCGAGCCCCGACCCCTCCGCTGCGACGAGGGCCTCGTCGTCCAGGTCCTCGTCAACCTCCTCAGGAACTGTCGGCGCCATGCCGGGGCCCAGCCCAGGGTGATCCTCGCCGTCGCCCAGGATTCGGGAGGCACCAGCTTCAGCGTCCGCGACGACGGCCCGGGGGTTTTCGAGACCGAGCTCCCGCGGCTCTTCGACAAGTTCTACCGCTCCGGGCCGGCCAAGACGGGTGGCACCGGCCTCGGTCTCTCCATCTGCAAGGGAATCGTCGTGGCCCACGGTGGCGACATCGCCGCCCGTCTTTTGCGGGGCCGGGGCTTCGAGGTTGAGTTCAGGCTTCCCGACGGGGGTCCCCAGGCGACAGGGCTCCGGGCCTCGATCATGGAGCATGGGAAGAAGGGAGGGGAAGGAAGATGAGAAGGGCCCTCGTCATCGACGACGAAGCGCAGATCCGAAAGCTCCTCCGCATCGGCCTCGAACCGAGGGGCTACGAGGTCGCCGAGGCCGAAACGGGCTTCGAGGGCATCCAGGCCCTCGCGTCCATCCGCCCGGACATCGTCCTCCTCGACCTCGGCCTTCCGGACCGCGACGGCGCCGCTGTGCTCGCCGAAATCCGCGACCGCTCCGAAGTCCCCGTCATCGTCATCTCCGTGCGCGACCGCGAGACCGACATCGTGGCCCTTCTCGATGGGGGCGCCGACGACTACGTGACCAAGCCCTTCAATCTCGGCGAGCTCGTCGCCCGGATGAACGCGGCCCTTCGAAGGCGGAGCGGCAGGCCGGAAGAGCCCTATTCGGTCGACGGCCTCGTCGTCGATTTCGAGCAGCGCATCGCGAGCGTCGACGGCGAGCGGCTCAAGCTCACGCCGACCGAATACGCCATCTTGGCCGTCCTGGCCCGGGCCGGAGGTCGCGTCGTCACCAAATCCAGCCTCCTCAGGGCGATATGGGGACCGCTGGGCGACCTCGAACAGGGGAGCCTCCGCGTCCACCTCTCATCGATGCGGAAGAAGATGGAGGGCGACCCCGCGCTTCCCCGCTTCATCGTGACCGAGGCGGGCATAGGCTATCGGCTTAAAGCGCGTTCGCAGGAAGGGCCGGGGCAGGAACGCGGGAAAAAGGGCTCTCAGCCCTCCACGACATAGGTCGTCCCCTCCCGCGCCATTTCGACGACCAAGCCGGTCTTGCCGCCCACGCGGCTCTGGTAGAAGAGCTCGAGCTCCTGGAGCTCGACGTCGCCGCGGTTGGGATCGTGATGAAAGAGGAGGAGGCGCTTGGCGCGGGCCCGATGGCAGGCGTTGATCGCCGTCTCGTAGGACGAATGGCCCCAGCCCACCTTGGAGGCGAGGTACTCCTTGGCGGTGTACTGGGCGTCGTGGACGACGAGGTCGGCGCCTTCCATGAAGCGGAGTATCTTGTCGTTCTCCTCGGCCGCCGCGAGGTCGCCTTCCTTCGCCGCCTCGGCGTCGTAGGAGGGATCGCTCGGGTCGGTCGGGAAGATGTTGCGGAAGGGTTCGTGGTCGTAGATCGTGACGATGCTGCGCCCCCTGTACTCGAAGCGGTAGCCGAGACAGAGGATGGGGTGGTTGAGATACTTCGTCGTGAGGAAGAGGCCGCCGCCCAGGTCGTAGGTCGATTCCTTGATCTGCTCGTACTCGATCGCGGCGGCGAGCTCCTCCTGGCGCACGGGCCAGTAGCGGTAGGAAAGCTGGGAGCCGATGACGTTCTCGAGGGTCTCGTCCTCGTAGGTGATGGGGCCGCGGATGTTGAGCTTGGTGCCCGGCACGTAGATCGGGGTGAACATCGGGAAGCCCATTATATGATCCCAATGCGTATGGCTTATGAAGATGTCGGCGCTGATCGGCCCGTTCTTGAGGTCGGTGCGCATGAGGCTGTCGCCGAGCTGGCGGATGCCCGAGCCGGCGTCGATGATCACGAGGCGGCCGTCGGCCCGCAGTTCGAGACAGGAGGTGTTGCCGCCGAAGAGGACGGTCTCGGGTCCCGGCGTCGGCATCGAGCCCCGGTCGCCCCATATTTTCAGACTGAACATGCGGCCTCCTACTTCGCCTGTCTGAGGAAGACCTTGGCCTTCTCGATCTCGGCGTTCACCGGTCCCTCGAGATCCTCGAGGAGTCCCTTCTGGATGCTCAATCTGTCGAAGATGTCGGGAGGAAGCTTTTCAGGATAGAGGTTGCCGGAAAAACCTATGCCCTCGCGTCCGGCGAAGTAGTTGGCCACCGCCACGGTGAGGAGGACCTCCCAGTTTTCGTCTTCGTAGGCGGGGAGGGCATGATGGAAGACGATGGCGTCGTTGATGGCCCCCGTGAGCCTCCAGGCCTTGGCCACGGCGGCGCCGGCGATGGCGTGGTCGACGCCGAGGACCTTCCGTTCCGCGAGGTGGAGGGGTATCCGATCGCGGTCGGCCGTCGACACCGCCAGCATATAGTCCTCGCCGAGGGCGTCGTTCATCGGGATCTTCCCGATGTCGTGGAGGAGGCCGGCCGCGAAGTACTCCTCGAGGGTCTTGGGATCGGCGCCGCGCCTCTGGGCGATGAGCTTCGAGGTGACGCCCACGCAGAGCGAATGCCTCCAGAAGCCGTCCATGTTGATGGCGCTGAAACCCTTGCGGGAGGAGAAGCGATCGATGACCGCGGTCGAGAGGGCGAGGTTCTTCACCGTATTCACGCCGAGCATGATGATGGCCCGCACGAGGCTCGTGACCTGGGTGCCCAGGCCGTAATATGCCGAATTGATGAGCTTGAGCACCCGCCCCATGAGGACGGGGTCGAGGGCGATGACACGATCGAGGTCGATCGGGCTCGTCTTCGGGTTGTTGCAGACCTCGAGCACCTTGGACACGGTGACAGGAAGGCTCGCCATCGACCCGACATAGGTCTGGATGCGCTCGATATTATCTTTGGCCACGGTTCTTTTCCGATTTGAGGATTTCGAGGAGGCGGGCGAGTTTCGGCGAAACGCGGATGCCCGCGATCTCGAGGGGCTTGCCTTCCTCCGACATGGTGAGGGGGGCGGCTTCGGGCGGTATCTCGTTCGGCAGATCGATCGTCGGCTCCGGTTCCCGGCGTTCGCGCTGCGAGCGCCTGTCCTCGAAGCTCCGCCGATCCAGGGCCATGCGTCTGTCGAGGATGCCCTCGCGGCGGTCCGGATTGCTCCTCCGCTCCGCCATCCTCCTCGCGGGGCTCGTACGGCGGGGATCGACGGGGCGCCGCGGGGTTTCGACCCTGGGCCGGGCCCTGGCGGCCTCGGCGAGTTCGCGAAGGCCCCGCGCCGCCGGGGCGTTGGAGGCGACCTTGTCGGGCTGGGTGAGAGCGGCGATCAATCCTTCGAGCTTGTCCTTGACCCCGCTGGCCTCGAACTCCTCGCGCTTGTCGGGAGGGAGGCCGGAGGACAGGCCCTTGAGATACTCGAAGAGTTTGAGAGCCTTCTCGCCGAGAACCTCGATGCCTTCCGTCTCTCCAGCCTGACCTTCGCTTCCGCCCGGGCCTCCGTCCGACCCTCCGCCCGGACCTCCGGCCATGGACTCCTGGCCATCCCCAATTTCTGCCGGGGCAGGGCCACCGTCCTGGTCCTGATCCAGGCCGGCTGAGCCCTCCGCGGGCTCCGGCTGGGCCTCGGCTTCTGTCGGCTCGGACCAGATGTCCTCATCGGACTCCTCGAGCGCCGGGGATACTTCCGCCTCGGTCTCGGCCGGGCCTGCCGCCTCCTCCCCTTGAGGTGCGTCAGCCGCCGCCTCCTCCTCCAAGGCCCCTTCCTCCAAGGCCCCTTCCTCCAAGGCCCCTTCTTCCAAGGCCCCTTCTTCGAGGGGCTCTTCGACCTCGGCTTCGACATAGGCCTCGTCCATCGCGTCTTCGGGCTGATACTCCTCCTCCCCGAAATCCTGGGGAGCGCTCGGGGCGGGCCTGCGCGGAGCCTCCGGCAGAGGAGGAGGCATCTGGACAATGATGGGCGGTGGCGGCGGCGAGACTGCCGGCTGGGGATAATTCGGGGGAGGAGATAGTGGCGGCTGGCTTTGGGCCGGAGGCTGCGTCTGGGGCTGGGGCCACTCGGGAGCGGCCTGAGGCATGGGCCGCCGCTGCGGCTGCTGTGCCTGCGGCTGGGGCTCGGGCTGGGGCCACTGGGGCTCCGGCCTGGCCGGCGATGGGGCCGGCGCCGAAGCAGGGGAAGGCGTCGGAGCGGGAGGGGATGGCTGTTCGGGACGGGAAGTCCCGCCACGGCCGCCCTCATCCTCGCCTCGGGCGAAGTCGCCCGGCATTCCGCCTCCCCGGCGGTCTTCGTGGGGAATGAGGGCGTCGAGGCCCCGTGGCTCATCGTCCTCATCGAGTCGGTTGAAATCGGGCTCTTCCTCCTCGTCGAGGAGGCTGTCGGGAAGCGGCTCGTCCCTCTCGTCGAGAAAGAGGAGTTCCTCTTCCTCCGGAACGGCGAGGGGGTCGGCGGCCGTCGCGGTCGCGAAGGGCGCGAGCCCCGGCTCGGCATCCGGCGAGATCGCGGCCTCGAGGACCGCGGGCTCGGGAGCCTGGCCCTTCGCCAGCGAATCCCTGAGCACGGCTATGCTCCGGTCCCAGGCCGGCTTCATCGAGGCCCCGTAATGACGCACCGCGTTCTCGTAGATGCTGATGCCCGACAGGAGCTGGTCCACGGAAATGGCGTCGCCGGGAGGCTGCCCCTGGTTCGAGCCGCGCAGGTTGACGAGGCGTTCTGCGGCACCGACGGCCTTTTCCTTTTCGCCGAGGGCATGCCAGACCGTCGAGAGTTCGAGCTGGACCTCGGGATCGTTCGGCTTCGCCGACTCGAGATCGAGGAGGGTCGCCTTGGCCCCCTCCCAGTCCCCCTTTTTCTCCCTGACGCGGGCCAGTTCGAGCCGGGCGTTCCGATCCTCGGGCTTGGCCCGGAGGTAGCCGAGAAGCTCCGCTTCTGCCTTCTCGAAATCGCCCCGCTCCGAGGCGACGCGGGCGAGATCGACGCGGAAACCGACCTCGGAGGGATCGAGGGCCAGCATCTTTTCGTAGATCTTCCATGCCCTGTCCGAGTCGCCCATCCTCTCGAGGAGGGAGGCGTAGGGCCTGAGGGCCTTGAGTTCGTCGGGCTTGCGCTGGAGGAGCTGCTCGAGGGCCTGCTTGGCCTCCTCGAAGCGGCCGAGATTCTCGTAGAGGGCGGCCAGGTGGACGCGGAGATCGTCGTTGTCCGGCATGAGTTCGACGAGACGGACGATCTCTTGCAGGGCGGCGTCCCAGCGGCCGGCCTTCTCGAGGACCTGCTCGATGTTGAGGGCGGCCCGGAGATAGGAGGGATCGGCCTCGATGGCCTGGCGGAACCAGACGAGGGCCTCCTCGACCCTCCCCTCCTCCGCGTGGACGAGGCCCGTGTTGTTTCGGGCCTCGGCGTTCATCGGATCGATGGCGAGAACCTGCGAGAAGAGGTCGAGGGCCTTGCGCCCCCTGCTGGCGTTGAGGAGGGAAAGACCGTAGCGGTTCATCGCCTCCACCCAGCCGGGCCGCGACCGGACCGCCTGCTCGTACTCCTTCAGGGCCTCCTCGTGGCGCCCCATCGTGTCGAAGGTATAGCCGAGATTGTAGTGGAAGGAGGGATAGTTCGGGTCGACCTGCAGCCCCTTCCAGTAGATGCGGACGGCCTTCTCGTTGTCCCCCATCGAACGGTAGACGCCGCCTAGATTGTTGTAGGCGAAGGCATGGCCGGGATCGAGCTCTATGGCCTTGGCGTAGGCCATCTCCGCCGCCTTGAGATTGCCGACCTGTCGGTAGGCGTTGCCAAGATTGAAGAGGATTTCGGCGTTGGCCGGATCGAGGTCGAGACCCCTCTCGAGGGCGCCGACCGCGTCGTTCACCTTGCCCAGCCTGAGATAGGTCATGCCGAGATGGAGGAGGGATTCCACGTTCGAGGGCTCGCGGGCGAGGATGCTCGTGAAGGCCCCGAGGGCGTCCTGGGGCCTGTTCGAGCGGAGATAGACCTGACCGAGGAGGGCCCGAGCCTCGGTGGACTCGGGCTTGTCCATCAGATACTGGCGGGAGAGACGTTCCGCCTCCTCGAAGTCGCGGAGCCTGAAGGCGCTCTTCGCGCGGTCGAGGAAGGATGTCGTCTTCTGTGCTGTGGAACTCATTGAGACGTCCTCGATGGCCTTGCGGCGACCTCGACCGAGGTCGCGCCCGCGCGGGCCGTGGGTATGCCTCCCGCCGCCCTCGATCCGGGCTTGTCGTAGGAGGCTATGGCGAAGAAGTAGAGCCTGCCGTTGGTGAGGCCCGTCAGCGTCATCGAGAGATTGTCGCCCGCGTCGACGGGGCTGTCGCCCTCGAGGGCGCCTTTTCCGAAGTATTCGCCCGGGTTGTCGCCATAGAAGACAAGGTAGCCGCCGAGGTCCTCGACCGGAACCCTCGTCCATCTGAGCTCGATGGAGCCGTCGTGGGGGATGGCCAAGATCTTTGAGGGGGGCGGCGGGGGCGGATCAGGCTCGAAGCGGAAGGTCACGGAGGAGAGGGAGGGCGTCAGGCTCCCCGTGCCGTCGGCGTAGAGTTCGGCGCGAAGCTGGACGAAGCGGCCCAGGGCCGTATCGGGGAGCTCCTCGCCCGGCCTGAGCGGAATCCACGCGGGACTGTCGAGGCGCCAGGCCGAGGCCTCGTCGGCGATGCGATAGGAGAAGTCGATACCCGTCGTGCCCGGGCTCTTCGATTCCGCGTCGATGCCGAGGAGGCGGGAATGGGTATAGCCGAGATCGACGATGGGCGTGAGGACAAGGGCCCCGTCGCGACCATAGGGATGGAGCTTGGGCGCGCTCACGAAGGAACGCTCGACCCTGAACTCGTCGAGGAGACCGGTGTAGTCGGGGCCGATCACCAGGGGGCTGGCCCCCCCGATGGCCGGCTCGAAGACCGTGCCGCCCTCGTGGCCCGTCGAGGTGACATAGGTCATGGCCTCGGGAACCCCGTCGACGAGGTACTCGAGGAGGCCCGTGTCGCCGTCGAAACGCAGGAGGTGGTGGGACCAGCTGCGGGGAATGAGGGGGCTCTTGGCGGTAAGGGTAATGTCGACGTTCCGGGGAAAGGCGCCGGCCCCGCGGAAAGAGCCCCCGGGTGGCACGAAGAAGCCCGAGAAGGTCCAGGAGAGCCGGCCGGCCGCGATGAGGCAAGAAAGGCGCTGGGGCAGGGCTTCGTTGCCCGACTTCCTGATCGACTGCCACATGACGATGGCCTCGCCGTTTTCGGCGTTGGCCGGATATAGCCAGAATTCGATCGAAAAATCCCTAAAACGCGAAGCGCTCGCGAAAAGGGCCGTGGGGCCTGGCCTGAGAACGAGGGCGGATTCCGGGCCGCTGAAGGAGGCTGCGCCCCCGCCCAGGATGGCCCGGCGCGAATCGAGGGAGGGTCCCTCGCCCTCGGCCCTCGTCCAGCGGGCAGCGGCATCGCCCATGGCCTGGTCGTCGAAGGGGAGGAGGAGGTCGGTGGTGGCGTCGGCTTCGTAAAGGCTGTTGGCGAGGACATATTCGGGGGCTCCGCGAAAACCCGAACGGAGGCTGGCCCCGTCGACCACCCAGTCCCCGAAGGTCGGGGCGACGTCCTTCGCCACGACACTGACCCCCGGTGCGGCCTCGCGGACGGCGGTCTGCCCGGGCGCGACGACAATTCGCTCCTCGAGGGCCCGCGCCGGGATGGCGGCGAGCAAAGCGAGCGAGAGAAAGGAGGCGAAGGTCCGCCCCTTCCCTATTCCCAAGAGTTTCATTCGGCCGTACATTCAGTATCGTCCATAATGGCCGAGAATGAAGAGCCGAGAAAGGGGGGCGGCGCTCGCCAGACCCCCGCGCGCGAGCGAACGGCGAAGTTTCGCTCCCTGGCGAAGGAAGCCCCCGAGGATCCCGGCGTCTACCTGATGAAGGACGGCCATGGGGCCATCATCTACGTCGGCAAGGCCAAGATCCTCCGAAACCGCCTGTCCTCCTATTTTTCCGGCCGCAAGGACGTGAAAACCCGCCACCTCGTCGCCCATGTCGAATCGATCGAGTGGATCATCGCCGGAAGCGAATACGAGGCCCTCATCCTCGAAAACAACCTCATCAAGCAGCATACGCCCCGCTACAACATCAACCTCAAGGACGGAAAGACCTACCCGAGCGTCCGCGTCACGAACGAGGCCTTTCCGCGGGTCTTCCGCACCCGCCGCATCATCGAGGACGGGAGCCACTACTACGGCCCCTTCCCGAGCGCCGACACCATCGACACCTATCTCGACCTCATCAAACGCCTCTTCCCCCTCCGCCGCTGCGTCGACCTGAAACGGCATAAAGAGGCCTGCATGTACTGGCATATCGGCCGCTGCTCGGCCCCCTGCATAGGGAAGATCAGCGAAGCCGACTATGCCGTCCATGTCGACGAGGTGCGCGAACTCCTTTCGGGCAACACCGAGGCCCTCCTCGCCTCCTTGCGGGGACGCATGAAAGCGGCCGCCACGGAACTTCGTTTCGAGGAGGCGGCGAGGCTCCGCGACGCCCTCCGCGCCATCGAGGACTTCAAGGGACGGGCCGGTACCGAGGACCACGACCCCGAGGGCCGCGATTACGTCGCCTGGGCCGCCGACGGGGAACTGGCGAGCTTCATCGTCTTCCAGATGCGCCAGGGCCGGATGACGGGTCGCGATCTCTACCGGACCCGCGTCGCCTCGAGCGAGGCTGAGGCCCTCGTCTCCTTCCTGATGAACTATTACGGCCCCGACCGTCTGCCCCCCGCCAAGATCTATGTCCAGTCGACCAGGGGCGAGGGACCAGCCGCTACCGACGAGACGAAGGACGAGACAAAAGACGAATCGAGGGACGACGAAGAATCGCTGGACGACCTCGACCTCGTCGCCGCCTGGTTTGAAAAAGAGCTCGGCGCGCCCTCGGCCATCCTCGCCCCCGGCGCCATCCCCGGGGAGAGACGCCACGCCGCCACCATAGCCCTGGCCGCCCAGAACGCCCGCGAGGACCTCGCCAAGCGGCGCCGCGAGTTGGGCGATCCGGCAGCCCTCGCGGCCCTCAGGGAGGCCCTCGGCCTCTCCCGCACGCCCGACCGCATCGAGGGCTTCGACATAGCCCAACTCTCCGGAAAGCACACCGTCTCCTCCCTCGTCTCCTTCCGCAACGGCGTCCCCGACAAGAAGAATTACCGCATTTTCAAGATCAAGAGCCTCGGCGGGGCGATCGACGACTTCGCCTCCATCCGCGAGGCCGTCGCAAGGCGTTACACGAAACTGGTCAACGAGGACGCCGAGCTCCCCGACCTCGTCCTCGTCGACGGCGGCAGGGGCCAGGTCTCGGCAGCCAAGGAAATCCTCGACAGCCTGGGCCTCGACTGCGACCTCGCTGGACTGGCCAAGCGCGAGGAGGAGATCTGGCTCCCCGGCAGGTCGGAGCCCATCGTCCTCCCCCACGACTCGCCGGCCCTCCGCGTCCTCGTCGCCGTCCGCGACGAGACCCACCGCTTCGCCACCGGCCACAACCAGCGCCTTCGCGCCGCCGACCTCAAGTTCGGCGTCCTCGAGGCGATCGAGGGCGTCGGCCCCGGCCGGGCAAAACGCCTCCTCCGCGCCTTCGGTTCCCTCGAGGTCCTCGGCAGGGCCTCCGTCGAAGACATCGCCGAGGCGGGAAAGCTCGGGACCGCCGTCGCCGAAAGGGTGAGGGCCGCCCTCGCGGCGCGGGAAAAGGCGCGGGGCTCGAGCGCCTCGCCCCCCAACAGCGATGCCGCCGTCCCCCGGAAAGGCGCGGCCGGGGCCCTCGAGGCGGCGGAGAAGGGACCGGCCTGGAAGGCGACGGGCGGCGCCAATGGCGGCGGCGGCGGCGGCGGCGGCGGCGGCGGCGGCGAATGAATATTAATTAACAAAACATAGCAATTGTATCGCGAACCCGAAAACAAGCTTGCCAAGGCACAAGTTACACGAGAGAATCGGCCAACTTGCTTTCAGGAGGAATAATGAATTTCCAAAGACCTTCCCGAACGAAAACGGTCGCTTCGGCCCTCGTCGGCCTCGCCCTCGCGGCCGCCCTTGGCCTCTCCTCATGCGCCAGCCCGATACTGAGCTCCGCGACTGGCATCACGATCAGCGGCGGCAACGTAAGCCTCTACGACGGTATGACGAAGCAGCTCAGCGCGGCAGTCCTGCCCAGCTCCGCCTCGCAGACGGTTAGCTGGACGAGCAGCGACACGAGCGTCGCCACGGTGAGCAGCTCCGGAGTCGTGACCGCGGTGGCGCCAGGCGCCGTCACGATCACCGCGACCGCAGCCAACGGAATCTACTCCACGACGACCATGGCGAGCTGGTCCCCCAACGACGGCTATGGCTATGTCCAGTTCAAGGCCGCCGACCCGGCCTTCTACGACTACATCTGGACCAAGAGCTTTACGGGAGAACAGAGCTGGCCCTCGAGCACTACCATCACCCTCTCCCTCGAAAAGGTCTCGGGCTGCACCACCCAGGGCTACGGCTTCCGATTCTGCGCCGCGGACAGCAACAATTACTACGAGCTCCTCATCGCCGCCGATGGCTTTTATTTGATAGGAAAAGAAGTCGCCGGCGTCTGGACGACCCTTTCGGGCACAGCACTGGCTCCCTGGGTGGCGAACAGCGACCTCGCAACTGTCGTGGGCGTACCCAACACAGTCAGCGTAAGCCAGCCCAGCGCGGGCAACTTCCACGTCATCTTTAATGCCGGCACTAGCCCCGTCGACTTCGCCGATTCCTCCCTGAGCGCCGGCTGGATCTATTTCTTGGCGAGCACCGGCAGCTCCACCAACGAGAACTTCCCCACCGACCCCGAGGACATCCGCTTCAAAATAACATCTCCCGTCACCTATCCCTGAGCCCCGGACTCGCGGCGGCGCCACCTGGCCGCCGCGAGTCCGTCGCGGCCCTGCTTCAGTCCTCCATAGCCCGGAGATTGGCCGCGAAGCACTTCCCGATCGCCATCATCCTGTTGGCGAGCATCGTCCTCTCGAGACCGACCGTACCGGGCACGAGGGGAGTCTTCGCCAGGGTCAGACCGTAAAGGAGGACGGCCCCATCGGCGGGCAGGATGTAGAAGACCGTCGCGAGTTCGCCGGGCTCGGCCAAGGTGAGGAGGAGACTCCTCATCGTCGTGAGGTTGACGAGAGTTACGCGATACCAGGCCGGGGCCGCGACGAAGCGCAATTCGTAATAGACCTCGCCGGCGAGGAGGTCCTTGCCGTAGAGAGTATAGGTGGCCGAGGCGGGGGCCGTCTCCACCTCGGGATCGGGGAGGCGGCGCCTCGTCATGGCGGAATCGACGCGATAGGAATCGAGGATAAAGTCCTCGTCGCCGGGGAAGATGGCCGACTTGGTCTTGAGCCCCTTCATGGTCGAGAAGGCCGTAAAGGCGCGAAAGACCTCGAGTGCCGACCCTTCCGCCTCGGGCAGGGGGATCAGGGTCCAACTGTCGGCGGCCAGGGTCATGGGCATGGTGCCCACGAGGGCGAGGAGATCCTTCTGGAAGGGCGCGCCCTTCCAGAAGGACAGGGCAGCGAGATCTTGGGCCGCCTCGGAGCTCCCCCCTCCCGAGAGAATCGCCTCGCGCTCGGCCGCGCCGAGGAAGGCCAGCCCCTCGACCGGGGGAAGGGCCGAGGCCGGCCGGAGGCAAAGGCTCGAAAACAGGAGGGCGAGGGCGCCAAGGCCCGCCCCGGATTTCCTCGTCATGCCCCAAGTATAGAGGCGGGCGCCATCCCGTTGTCCCCCGCGCCGCTTCCGCGCTAGCCTCTGGCCATGCTCTTCCACCCGAGCCCCCTCGTCTACGCAATTCTCGTCGTCGCCGCTGCCGTCGCGGGTTTCGTCGACAGCATCGCCGGCGGCGGCGGTATCATCAGCCTCCCCGCGCTTCTCGCCGTCGGCATCCCTCCCCACCTCGCCCTGGGCACCAATAAGCTTCAATCCAGTTTCGGGAGCCTCTCGGCCATGCTCCGTTACGGCATCGCCGGCCTCATCAAGCCCCGCGACGTCGTACCGGGGGTCCTCGCAACGGCCGCCGGGGCGGCCCTCGGCGCCGCTGCCGTGGCCTCGATCGACGCGGGCATCCTCCGCATCCTCATCCCCATCCTCCTCGTCGCCATCGTGGTCTTCCTCCTCCTCAGGCCCCGCTTCGGCCTTTCCGAGGGGAAAAAGCGCCTTCCATGGATTCCCTTCTGGATCGGCGGTGGCCTCGTCCTCGGCTTTTACGACGGCTTTTTCGGGCCGGGCACGGGCACCTTCTGGGCCATAGCCCTCGTCGGCCTCGCGGGCCTCGAAATGAGGGGGGCCACGGCCTACACCAAGGTCGCCAACTTCACGAGCAACATCGTGTCCCTGGGGGTCTTTTTCACGGCGGGCACCGTGATCGTCCCCATCGGCCTCGCGATGGGGGCGGCCCAGGCAACGGGGGCCTGGGCCGGCAGTCACCTCGTCCTCAGGCGAGGGGCCGGTCTCGTCCGCGGCGTCCTCATCGCCATGTCCTCGGCCATTGTCGTCTACATCGCCCTACGCTACTGGGTCTTGAAGTAGGACCGCCGCATTGAGACGGGGCCTCGGGCCTCGGGCCTCGGGCCTCGGGGCCTCGGGCCTCGGGGCCTCGGGGCCCGGGAGGCCGGGCGGAGCGGGGCGCCCCGATCGGAATCGGTCTAGACCTTAAAGCGCCCGATGGATTCGTCCATCTTGCGGATCGTGGCCTTCGTGTTTTCGGCCATCTCGGAGACTCGCTCCGCGCTCGAGGCGATGTCCTTGGCTCCCACCGTGACCTCGCGCATGCTCTCCAGGATGTCGGCCGAATTGTCCCTGAGCCTCGCCATCTCGTCCAAGATGGCCTTGTCGCCTATGTTCATCTCCATCGCGCCGGATCTTACCTGGGTCGTGATCTCGTTCATCGACTTCAGAGCCTCGAGGATCTGGCCCGAGCCCGAGCGTTGCTCCGACATCGCCTGCAGGACCTCGCTGACGAGGAGGTCGGTCGCGCCTATCCTCGCGGCGACGAGGTCGAAGGCGGCTTCGGATTTCCTGGACGAGGTGACGACCTCGTCGATGGCCGTAAGGACCGTCTTGAGTTCGTCGCCGATCGAGTGCGACTGCTCGGCCGTCGTCTCCGAGAGACGCCGAATCTCGTCGGCGACGACGGCGAAGCCCTTCCCCGCCTCGCCCGCGTGGGCGGCCTCGATGGCCGCGTTCATCGCGAGAAGGTTCGTCTGGGAGGCTATCGCCGCGATGGCCTCGTTGGCCTCGATGAGGGTTTGGGAGCGCGCGGCGATCGTGCTGATCTTCGACCCCGCCTCGGCCTGGGTCTCCTTGCCCGTCTCCGAGGCCTTCGAAAGCTCGGCGAATTCCCCGCCGATCTTGTCGATCGAGGTCGTGACGGAGGCGATGTTGGCGATCATCTCCTCGATCGAGGCCGAGGCCTGGGTGACGCTCGCGGCCTGGCGCTCGATGAGGTCTTCGAGGTTCTTGATGTTCGAGGCGATCTGGATGACGGCGGTCGAGGACTGGGTGACGCTCTCCGCCTCCAAGCGGGCCTCGGCCGCGGCCTGGTCCACCTTGGTCGAGATCTGGGAGATGGCAGCCGAGGTCGCCGCGACGCTCTCGCCGAGGGACTCGCCGATCGTCGAGAGGTCCCCCTGGGCCTCCTTGAGGTTCGCGACGATCTCACGGAGCTTCTGCACGAAAGTGTTGAAATTGCCCGCGAAGGAACCGATCTCGTCGCGGGAGCCCTCCTCGAGCCGCATCGCCAGGTCGCCGTCGCCCTTGGCGATTTCGGCGAGGGCCGAATCGATCTGCTTGATGCGCCGGATGACGAAGCGGTAGAGGAGTACCGAGAGGAGGAGGACTATGACGAAGGATACGGAGGCGGTTCCCAGGAACTGCGCGCGGGCCTGCTTGGCAATCTTCGCCGCCAGCTCCTCCCTGACCCGGTCCGAGAACAACAACACGACCTTGCCTATCTTCTCTCCCTGATACTCTATGGCTCGCTCGCGGACGAGCCCCTTGGCGCTCTCCTGCCCCTCGCGGGTCTTCTTGGCGAGGCTTGCGCCCTTGTCGTCCTGCACCTCGATCGAGGCGATCGACCCGTTCACGAGGAAGGATTCGAGGAGACTCTCGATCATGCTCGAGTTGAACTCGTAGACCGGCTTGGAGAGGGCGAGCGATACGAGCTCGGTATTGAGATTGAGCTCCTCCTCGAAATTCGTCGCCGCCTGGCCCTTCAGTTCGGCATATTGCAGCAGATAGAGGAGGCTCACGAAACCGAGGAAGGAGAGACCGAGAATGACACCAATCTTGGTGAGCAGGCCGACGGACTTCATCAGCGGGCGTTCTCAGAGTTCTTTGGCCAATTTGGCGTAGCTATCCTCGAAGCCCCACTTCTTGAAATATTTCGCGAGCTCGCCGGACTTGATGAGCTCGGGAATCCTCTTGTCCCATATCGCCTGAAGTCTGGCTCCCTTGTCGCTCTTGGCGAAACACACGTAGAGCTTGATCCACTTGAGAGTGACGAGGGAGAAGGCCTGCTCCGAGATTCCCATCTCCTCGAGGGCCGGAACAATGGTCGACTTGGTCTCTATGTAGTAGTCCACCCTCCCGGATTGCAGCATCTTGATCCCGCTCGCGCGATCCGAGGTCTCCGTCAGCTTTATCGGGACATTGAGATACTTGTCGTAGCCGTAGTCGACGATCCAGGCCACCTTCTTGTCCTTCAGGCTGGCCTCTCCCTTGAACTGCCCTTTCTGGGCGGCCGGCATCATCACGGTAAGGTCGTCGTAATCGATGGGGTACTTGGGATAGATGCCATTCGGAACATCTCCCTCGTAGTCGCCGACGTTCATGTCGACCTTCCCGCTTTCGACCATTTCGACCGAGCGCGCGAAGGGGCTGATCTTGATGTCGAGTTTGGACCCCTGATTCGCGTAGACCAGCCTGATGACGTCGAAATACAAGCCGGAGCCGTCTTTTTGCGTGCAATCGGCCCATTCGTCGGAAGCGACACTAATAGTCGACAGATCCTGGGCGGATATGGAGATAGCCGCAAGAGCCGACATCAGCAGGAAAAACGCCTTTTTCATCGCCCTACTCCTCGTGGCAAGGATCCCTTCCCGTGGCCGAGGCCTGTCATAAAGGCTGACGGAAATTGGGGCGCCAGTGGGCCTAGGCCCCGACGCTCCTTCCCATAGTAATGCGGCGACTCCTCGATTGCGAATGAAAAATAACCTTCGGGCCTACGCTCCTTCCGCGCCCTTCATCCCGGGCCCCGCTCCCCGGCCCTTCCTTTTCGTCAAGAAGAACATCACCGCCGTGAAGACGAGACCGATGCCTCCCGAGACCGCCATGCTCACCGCGGGGCTCGACAGCTCCGAGACACTGCCAGCCCAGAGGGAGCCTATGGGCGAGACGCCGCCGAGGACCCAGGACCAGAGGCTCATCACGCGACCGCGGTAGTCGTCGGCCGCCGCGAGCTGGATGCTCGTGTTCATCGAGGTCGAGAGGGTTATCGTGAAAAAGCCCGCGAAGGCGAGGAGGAGGGCGGTCAGGGGATAGGAGCGCTGAAGACCGACGAGGAGTATGGCCCCGCTCATGCCCGCTGCGCCGAGCCAGATCCTGAACTGGCTCGGCCCCGACTTGCTTCGGGCGGCCTGGCTTATCGCGGCTATGAGGGAGCCGATGCCGAGGGCCGTCATCAGGAAGCCGTAGCCGGAGGCGTTCTGGCCGAGGTTGATCTTCGCGAAGGTGGGAACGAAAACGTTGTAGTTGATGACGAAGGTCGAGAGGACCCCCATCAGGAGGAGGGGGCGGAGGATCGCCGGCCGGGAGCGTACGTGGGCGATTCCCTCGCCGACGCTCGCGATCACCTCCTTGAGCGAGCCGACGGGCGAGGCGCCGACCCTGTTCGGGGTGTCGACCTTGAGCAGGGCCCCGATGACGGCCAGAAAGGAGAGGGCGTTGAGGAAAAAGCAGGGGGCTATCCCGAGCAGCTCGATGAGGAGACCCGCCACCGCCGGCCCGAACATCCTCGCCGAGTTGAAGGCGGCCGAGTTGAGCGACACCGCGTTCATAAGGACATCGCGGCCGGCCAGCTCTATGACGAAGGCCTGGCGGGTCGGATTGTCGACGAGGGTCACCATGCCGAGGAGGAAGGCCAGGACGAGGATCATCCAGTACTGGGCCACGTGGAACCACACGATGAGGGCGAGGACGAGGGCGAGGACGGCGAGGATGCTCTGGGTGACGATGATGGTGCGCCGCTTCGGGAAGCGGTCGATGAAGGGGCCGGCGAAGACGGAAAAGAGCATCATCGGCAGGAATTGCATCGCGCTTACGGCCGCGAGCTTGGCCGCCGAGCCAGTCAGCTGGAGGACGAGCCAGTCCTGGCCGATATTCTGCATCCAGGTGCCGGTGAGGGAGACTATCTGGCCGAACCAGAACAGGCGGAAATTCCTGCGCCCGAGGGCGGGGAAGTACCTTGCCACAATGGAGGAGTCCGAAGAGAAGGCGGGCATGTGATGATTTCCTTGCCTCCAGCATATCCCTTTCGTGGCGGGGGAGGGAATGGGGGAGGTGGAGGGCGAGGAGGGGATCGGCCGAATTTACATACTTTACGACATTGCGGCTCGGACCGAGCCCTCGGTGACCGCTAAACCTCGATTATCGGAATCCTGAGCCAGAACCGCGATCCCTCTCCCTGCCAGCTCTCGACGCCAGCCTCCCCCCCATGTGCCAGGGCGACATGCCTCACGATAGAAAGGCCGAGACCCGTGCCGCCGAGCTCCTTGCTCCTGGCCTTGTCGACCGTGTAAAAGCGCTCGAAAAGACGGGGGATATCGCGGGCCGGGATGCCCGGGCCATGGTCCCGAACCTCCAAGATGAGGGAGGTCCCCGGCTTCAGGGTATCCGCTTCCTTTACGAGTCCCGCGCTGAGTTCTATCGTGGAGCC
>DATKTD010000183.1:0-15890 GCA_035531315.1 Rectinemataceae bacterium | reverse complement strand
AGGTCTTGCCGCCGAGGACGCCGGCCTTGTGCTGGGCGACGATCTCGCGGAGCATGCCGGTCCAGTCGTAGACCTGGGAGGCGACGACGAGCTTCGTGGCCAGGGAGGCCTGGTCTGCCTGGGTGCCGAACCAGAGCACGTTGCCCTTGTCCTTGGCCGCCCCGATCGAGCCGACGACGGACTGGGATGAGCCCGTGAGCATGTCGGCGCCGTTGGCTATGTGGGTTCTGGCGGCGGCCGTCATCAGGGCCACGTCGGAGAAGGAGCCCGTCCAGGTCTTCGAGATCGCGATGCCCTTGTTGACGGCGAGGACGCCCTGGATGAAGCCGTCGACGTAGGTCTTCGCGTCACCCACCTCGATGGGACCGGTCACACCGATCTTCTTCGACTTCGTGAGGGTGGCGGCGAGGACGCCGTTGACGTAGCCGCCCTGCTCCGCCGCCGCCGTGTAGGCGTAGACGTTCGGGAGACCGAAGGTGTTCACGTCGGTGCCCCAGGCGAAGGTCGTGTTGGGGAAGTCGGGCGCGATGTCCTGCACCGAGGAGCCGTACTGGGAGCCATGGGCGATGACGATGTCGAAGCCCTGGCTGGCGTAGTCGCGGATGGCCGCGGCCGCGTCTGGCACGTTCCACATGTTGTCCGTGTACTTGAGCTGGATGGCGCTCTCGCCTCCCATCTCCTTCTGGATCGCGACGAGGGCCGACCACATGGACTGGCTGAAGGCCATGTCCGTCGTCGCGCTCGGCATGATGACGGCGATGCGGAGCGGCGCCGCGGCGGCCCCCAGCACCAGGCAGGCGATCATGGCGAGGGCGACAAAGATACGCTTCGATCTCATCGAGGTCTCCTTTTCCCTTCAGTTTTCCGATCTGTCGAAGGGCTTGTTGAGCGCGGCCGGTTGGCGCGCGCGGTTCGACGAAAGCATGAGGGCGAGGATGGTGAGGATGTAGGGCAGCATGACGGCGACGCTCGCCGGAAGATTGACGCCGAGGACCTGCATCCACAGCTGGATGGAGTTTACGACGCTGAACAGCAGGGAGCCGGCGAGGACGCCGAGGGGGCTCCAGCCGCCGAAGTAGACGAGGGCGACGGCGATGAAGCCCTGGCCCGAGGTCAGGTTGTCCTGGAAGAGGTTGAGGAGGGAGATCGAGAGGGAGGCGCCGGCGACCCCGGCCAGGGCGGCCCCGAGACAGACGGCAAGGTAGCGGATGCGCACGACGCTGATGCCCAGCGAATCGGCGGCCGCGGGATTCTGGCCCACCGCCTTGATCTTGAGGCCGAGACCGGTCTTCTCGAGAACAACCCAGGCAATTGGTACGAGGAGGAAGGCACCGTACACGAGGACGGAGTTGTGGAAGAGGATGGGCCCGATGAAGGGTATCGACGAGAGATAGGGGATCGACAAGGGCTGGAAACCCCGGATGGTCTTCACCGTGCCGACGAGGACCTTGAAGAGGAGG
The DNA here is from genome assembly GCA_035531315.1 of Rectinemataceae bacterium. Taxonomy (GTDB): domain Bacteria; phylum Spirochaetota; class Spirochaetia; order Treponematales; family Rectinemataceae; genus CAIJMU01. The sequence goes on along the minus strand of DATKTD010000183.1, from coordinate 14,430 downwards.
CTCGACATGCCAAGACCGAACATGTAGAGGCCTATGCCGCTCACGCCCTGCTCGGCCTTGAGGGTGACGCTCACGACCGACATGACGAGGCCCATCGCGAGACCGATGGCCACCGCGGCGAGGAGGCCGAGCCAGAGGTTGCCCGTCGTCAGGGTGACGAAGAAGGCGCCGAAGCCCGCGAGGAGCATGATGCCGTCGACGCCGAGATTCACCACCCCCGCCGTCTGGGCGAAGGTTTCGCCTATCGCGGCATAGAGGAAGGGCGTCGCCAGGGCGATCATGCTGTTGAGGATGCCGGTGAGGACATCGAGGGAGAGGACGCCCTTCATCGGCCGGCCTCCGCGCCCTTCCGCCCGCCGGCGAGGCGTTTGGCGGCCCAGGTACGGGCCCAGATGCCCGCGCCCGACACGAAGAGGACGATCATGCCGAGGATGGCCGTGACGAGGGCCGAGGGGATCTGCACGGCGCGCTGCATCTTGTCCGCGCCGACGAGGAGGCCCCCGAAGAAGACCGAGGCGGGGATGAGGCCGAGGGGGTGGAGGCCGCCGAGGAGGGCGGCGACGATGCCGGTGAAACCGTAGCCGCTCGTGAGGCCGTCCATGAGGCGGTGCTGGACCCCGATGACCTCTATGACCCCCGCGAGGCCGGCGAACCCCCCGGCGAGGGTAAGCGACAAGGCCACGTTGAAGCGCACGCTGATGCCCGCGTAGCTCGAGGCCTCGGGGCTGAGCCCGACGGCGCGGATCTCGTAGCCGATGGTCGTCCGCCAGAGGAAGATGTAGACCACGATGGCGAGGAGGATGGCCACGATGATGCCGGCGTGGAGGAGGGTCTGGGGCACCAACCGGGGCAGCCAGGCCTGCTGGGGAAGGCGCGCCGACTGGGCCAGGAAGGTGCCGCGCTTGACGTTTTCGGGATCCATCAGGGGGCCCTGGAGGAGGAAGTTCATGAACTGGAGGGCTATGGCATTCATCATAATTGTGCTCAATATCTCGTTGACCCGCATACGCGCCTTGAGGATGCCCGGAATGAAGCCCCAGAAGGCCCCCGCGGCGAAGCCGGCGACCATGGCGGCAGGGATGAGCAGCCAGCCAGGCAGGCCGGGCAACGCGAGGGGCACCACGGTACCGGCCAGGGCGCCCATGATGATCTGTCCCTCGCCGCCGATGTTGATGACGTTGGCGCGGAAGGCGATGCAGATGCCGAGGCCGACGAGGAGGAGGGGCGTCGCCTTGACGAGGGTCTGGGTGAGGCCGAAGGTGGAGCCCAGCGAGCCCCTCACCAGGGCGGCGTAGGCGGTCAGGGGATCGGTCTTGAGGAGGGCGAGGAAGATGCCCGCGACGGCGAGGGCCGCGACGACGCCCGCGAGGGGGAGGGCGCCGTTGAGGACGAGTTTGGCCCAGTCGAAAGCGGGGCCGGCCGATTCCTTTTGCGCCGCGGCGCCTCGGGAAGGATCCATCGTGCGCTACCCTCGACGAATGACTGTCCCGCATCGGCGAGGGCCTGGCTCTGGCCCGTCTCGGCGACCGGAATCGTCATGTCAGTCTAGCTTGCCGAATCCTCCTGTCAATACCTGGGGCGGCTCGTCGAGACGACGAGGGGCCGAGACGAAGGCGCACTCAGGCCAAACGCCATGAGGCCGTCGCGGCCCCGCAATCGCTTCGAAGAAGACCGGCGAAGAGCTCGGCACAGGCCTCGAGGTCGCGCCCCTCCGGGCCCGAAGGCGCGTAGACCACTGCGACGATCGAGCCGCAGGTCTCGAAGACCTTGGTCCCCATCGCGTCCTTGACGGGATTGCCGATGGGCGACCAAAGACCCTCCGCCTCCGCCTTCCATAGGCACAGCAGGTCCTCGAGATCGATCTCCTGCCCTGAAGCGTTGAATACGTACGAATCGCCGGGACCGCCCCTCTTCAGGAGGAGCCTCTTCCCGCACTTTTCGAGATCGAAGACGCTCGCCGGATAACCGTAGGCGAGGCTCGCCGCGTTGTTCGCGTCCACCGCGCCGTTCACGAAGGGGAAGCTCCCCTCGAGGGCGGCGGCGAGGAGGTATTCGCTCGAGGGCTTGGCCCTGCCCGCCGGCTTGTAGACCCCGTGGCGCAACATGTCGCGGACAGCGGCCTTGCGCGCCGGAGTCAGCCAGGCCTCGCCCGCGGCTCGGACGCGCTCGAGGAGGGCGGCCAGGGTCGGGCCGGGAGACCCGCGGCCCGGGCTAGCGCCGCCGGCGATCGCGAGGCCCCTCGCCCAGACGATGGCCAGGCGGGGCGGCTTATCGAGGGCCGGATCGATTGAAAGTTCGATGTCGTCGTCCATGACGAGGGATTATCCGATGGCCGACGGCGGCGCTCAAGGGGAAGAAGAGGTCCAGCCTTCGCTTTTTTTCTTGCCCGCGCGAGGGACAGGGTTCATGATGGCCCGATGGACTATACGCTCGAATCCCTCCTCGCCGAGGAAGTGGGCCTCAGGCTCGGATCATTTTCGAACGAGGCCGCCTGGCGCCTCGGCAGCTTCGTCGTCAGGCGGGCCAAGGCCGAGGATCTCTCCCTCGCCGTCGCCATCGTCCGCGGTGGCCAGCGGCTTTTCTGGCACGCGACCGAGGGCAGCAGCCCCGACAACGACTTCTGGCTCGACAGGAAGATCCGCACCGTCCTCCGCTTCGGGCACTCGAGCTACTATATGGGAAGAAAGCTCGCCGCCGACGGCTCGACCCTCGCGGAGCGCTATGCCGCCTCCGACACGGAATACTCGACCCATGGCGGAGCCCTGCCGATCTACGTCAGGGGCACGGGTCTCGTCGGCGCCTTCGCGGTGAGCGGCCTGGCCCAGGCGGAGGACCACGCCCTCGCCGTCGAGGCCCTAGCCTCCCTCAAGAAGTAGATCATGGAGGATTTCCCCTGCTGGCTCGTCGACAGGAGCCCCGATGGCGCCCTCGTCAGCGGACCCGCGCGAATGAGCCTCGCCGGTCTCCCCGCCGGAGAGGTCCTCGTCAAGGTCGAGTCATCCTCGCTCAACTACAAGGACGGCCTCGCGGCCACTGGCCATCCCGGCGTCGCCAAGCGTCTTCCCCAGGTGCCCGGCATCGATGCCGTGGGCAGCGTGGAGGAGAGCGCCGATCCGCGTTTTTCGCGGGGCGATCGCGTCATCGTCGCAGGCGGCGATTTCGGCGCCGGGGCCTGGGGCGGCTGGTCATCCTACGCGCGGGCTCCGGCCGACCTCGTCATCCCCCTTCCCGACGGGCTCTCCAGCTTCGAGGCGAGCGCCATCGGCGTCGCCGGCTTCACGGCCGCCCTCTCCGTCAAGCGCCTGGTCGATCACGGCATCGGCCCCGATTCGGGCGAGATACTCGTGAGCGGCGCCACGGGCGGGGTCGGCTCCATCGCGGTGGCCATCCTCGCCGGCCTCGGCTACAAGGTCGTCGCGGCGACCGGCAAGACCGACAGGGTCGAGTGGCTCCGCGGCCTCGGCGCCACTCGGGTCGTGGACCGGAGCGCCCTCGAGAGCGCGAGCGAGGCCCCCCTCCTCAAGTCGACCTGGGCCGCGGCCATCGACACCGTGGGGGGACGACCCCTGGCCACCCTCCTCCGCTCCACGAAGACCGGGGGCTGCGTGAGCACCTGCGGCCTCGTCGCAGGCAGCGATCTGGCCCTCACGGTCCACCCCTTCATCCTCCGCGGCATCGCCTTGTACGGCATCGATTCCGCCTGGTCCCCCCGCGCCCAGAGGCTCGCCCTGTGGGGTCTCCTCGCCGGCCCCTGGAAGCCCCAAGGACTCAATCGCATAACGCGCACAGTCGCGCTTTCGGCCCTCGGTCCGGAGATCGAGGCCATACTCGCCGGCAGGATCGCCGGTCGCAGCATCGTGGAGGTCGATCGATGAACGAAGTCTTTGTCGTCGAGGGGCGGAGGACGCCCTTCGGCTCCTTCCTCGGCTCCCTATCGGGTCTGGGCGCCGCCGAGCTCGGCGCCCGCGTCATAAAGGGCCTGATCGAGAAGTCCGGCATCCCCGCCGAGGCCGTCGACGAGGTCATCCTCGGCCAGGTCCTCCAGGGTGGCGCGGGCCAGAGCCCCGCCCGCCAGGCCTCGCGCAACGCCGGCCTCCCCGACTCCGTCCACGCCCTCACCGTCAACAAGGTCTGCGGCTCGGGCCTCAAGGCCATCATGCTCGGCGCCGACTCGATCCGCCTCGGCGATTCCGAGGTCGTCGTCGCCGGCGGCATGGAGAACATGTCCCTCGCGCCCTACCTCCTCCCGAAGGCCCGCACGGGCTATCGCATGGGCAAGGGGGAGATCCAGGACATGATGGTCTACGATGGCCTCACCGATCCCTGGACGGGAAGACACATGGGCGAGATAGCCGATGCGAGCGCGGAAAAACACGGTCTCGGCCGGGCGGAGCAGGACGCCTTCGCGCGCCGCTCCTACGAGCTGGCCCAGGCCGCCATCGAGGGCGGCATCTTCGCCGAGGAGCTCGTCCCCGTCCTCATCGCCACGAAGAAGGGCGAGGAGAGGATTGAGCGCGACGAGGAGCCCTTCAAGGTCGATTTTTCGCGGATGGCCACGCTGAGGCCCGTGTTCTCGCCCACGGGCAGCATCACCGCGGCCAACGCCTCGAGCATCTCCGACGGGGCGGCGGCCATCCTCCTCGCCTCGGAGGCCGCGGTCAAGACGCACAAGCTCAAGGTCAAGGCAAGACTCGTCGCGGCCGCCACCGAGAGCCGCCATCCCGACGACTTCCCGGGGGCGCCGGTCGGCGCCATCCGCAAGGCCCTCGCGAGGGCCGGTCTCCGCGTCGCCGACATCGACCTCTTCGAGATCAACGAGGCCTTCGCCTCGGTGGCCCTCCTGGCCATGAAGGAACTCGAGATACCGGCCGATCGCGTCAACGTCAACGGCGGCGCCTGCGCTATCGGCCACCCCATCGGCGCGAGCGGGGGCAGGTTGGCCGCCACCCTCGTCCGCGAACTCGGGCGGCGGGGCAAGCGCTACGGCCTGGCCACCCTCTGCATCGGCGGGGGCGAGGCCGTGGCGGCCATCTTCGAAAGGGCATGAGGGGGAAGGACATGATACGCAAGATAGGAGTGCTCGGCGCCGGCCAGATGGGCAACGGCATCGCCCACGTCTTCTCGGCGGCGGGCTTCGAGGTGAGGCTCTACGACATAGCCGGGACCCAGCTCGCCAGGGCGATGGATACAATTAAGAAGAATCTCGAACGACAGGCCAAGAAGGGGGCCCTCGAGGCCGTTGCCATCCCGGCCATACTGGGCCGGATCTCGACGGGCACCAGGCTCGAGGACATGGCCGACGTCGACTTCGCCGTCGAGGCCGCTGTCGAGAACGAGGGCCTCAAGCTCGAGCTCTTCCGGAAGCTCGACGGGATCGCCCCGGCCCACGCCGTCCTCGCGACGAACACCTCCTCCATACCGATCACGAAGATAGCCTCGGCGACGAGGCGCCCGGACAAGGTCATCGGCATGCACTTCATGAACCCCGTGCCGGTGATGACCCTCGTCGAGGTCATCCGCGGCCACGCCACCGCCGAGGAGACCTTCGCCCTCACCGCCGAGCTCGTCGCCAAGCTCGGCAAGGAGATGGCCGTCTCCCAGGACTACCCCGGCTTCATCGCCAACCGCGTCCTCATGCCCATGCTCAACGAGGCCATCTTCGCCCTCTACGAGGGGGTGGCGAGCGCCGAGGACATCGACAAGGCCATGAAGCTCGGCACCAACCAACCCATGGGCCCCCTCGTCCTCGCCGACTTCATCGGCCTCGACACCGTCCTGGCCATCCTCCGCGTCCTCCACGAGGGCTTCGGCGATCCCAAATTCCGCCCCTGTCCCCTCCTCGTGAAGATGGTGAACGCGGGTCATCTCGGCCGCAAATCCGGGCGGGGCTTCTACAGCTACGAATGAGCTTCGGGACGATTGAGCGTTGACGGTTTCCGGGAGCGCCTGTATATATACTTGACGTAAACGTCAAGTAACAGGGGCGGATTCCCGGAGGCGCAAGGCACGATCCGGGACGGCGCCACCACAGAGGAGTGCGACAGGATGGGCGATACCCGCGAAATCTACTGGAACGTCGGACACGGCTCGGCGCCGATAATGTATGTCCTCGCCTTCTCGGCCATGGCTCTGATGGTCTGGGGCTTCCTCCCCTTCTTCAAGCGCTGGAGACTCGGCAAGCCACTCGCGCGGACCGACCATCCCCTGCGCCGCCTCCTCAGGGCCATCGGCATCGATTTCGGCCAGTGGCTCGTGGGTCGAAGCGGTCCGGGCAAGCTGCACGCGGCCTGGTTCTGGGGCTTCGGCATCCTCTTCATCGGCACCCTCATCGTCATGGCCCAGTCGGACTTCACCGACCCGGTCTTCAAGTTCATCATCCTCAAGGGCCGCTTCTACGACTGGTTCTCCCTCATCCTCGACGTCGCGGGAGCCGTCGCCATTTTCGCCCTCCTTTCGCTCGCGGTCAGACGCTTCGTCGCCAGGCCGAAGAACCTCGAGACCAGGGTCGAGGATTGGCTCGTCCACCTCCTCTTCGCCCTGATCATCGTGACGGGCTTCGTGATCGAGGGCCTCCGGATGTCGGTCACCGAGATCGTCCAGAACCCCGCCCTCGCGGCCTGGTCGCCCGTCGGCCGCCTCGTCGGAGGCCTCTTCGTCGGCATGGACGGAGGCGCGGCGAAGGCCCTCCACGCCTTCCTCTGGTGGTTCCACTTCGCCCTCGTCCTCGCCTTCATCGTCGCCCTGCCCCGCTCCAAGCTCAGACACATCTTCACGACGGCCGCCGCCGCCTTCTTCGCCCCTCTCGAGCCAAAGGGCACAATTGCCACGATCGACCTCGAGGACGAGAAGATCACCGATTACGGCTTCGCGAAGGTCTCGGACCTCAGCTGGAAGGACATCTTCGACGCCGACGCCTGCACCAAGTGCGCCCGCTGCCAGGATCTCTGCCCGGCGTGGAACAGCTCCAAGCCCCTGTCGCCGATGAAACTGATCGCCGATATCGGCCTGGCCGTCGCCAAGGGCGCCGAGGGTGTCCTGCGTGATTCGATCAGCACCGACGAGCTCTGGGCCTGCACGACCTGTCGCGCCTGCCAGGATACCTGCCCGGCCGGCGTCGAGCACGTGAACAAGGTCATCGACATGAGGCGCAACCTCGCACTGATGGAAGGCGAATTCCCCGACGAGGGCTCGCGCAAGGCCGCCGAGAACCTCGAGGTCAACGGCAACCCCTTCGGCATGGCCTTCGCGAGCCGGGGCGACTGGGCCAAGGACCTGCAGGTCGTCGACGCCACCTCGAGCCAGGACTTCGACGTCCTCTACTTCGCCGGCTGCTACGCCTCCTTCGACGCCCGCAACAAGAAGGTGGCCCGCGCCTTCGTCGAATCCTGCAACGCCGCCGGCGTCAAAGTGGGCATCCTCGGAGCCGCCGAGAAGTGCTGCGGGGAGCCCGTTCGCAAGCTCGGCAACGAGTATCTCTATCAGGCCCTCGCCACGGAGAACATCGAGACCATGAAGGCGACGGGCGCCAAGTCCATCGTCACCACCTGTCCCCACTGCTTCAACACCATCGGCCGCGACTACAAGGACCTCGGCCTCGACCTTCCCGTCGAGCACCACTCGACCTATCTGGCCCGACTCCTCGACGAGGGCAGGCTTCCCGTGGAGAAGAAGGACTTCGACTGCAGCTACCACGACTCCTGCTACATCGGCCGCTACAAGGACATCTACGAGGAGCCGCGCCACGCGATCGAGGCCCTCGGCGGCAACGTGAAGGAAATGGAGGCCCACCACGAGAAGTCCTTCTGCTGCGGTGGCGGGGGCGGGCGAATCCTCGCCGAGGAGAAGCTCGGCACGCGCATCGCCGTCAAAAGGGCGGACATGGCGGCCAAGACCGAGGCGTCGACCCTCGTCGCGAACTGCCCCTTCTGCCTCACCATGCTCGAGGACGGGGTGAAGACCGGGGGCCACGAGGGCAAGATCGAAACCATCGATCTCGCCGAGCTCGTCGCCTCGCGAATCAAGAAAGCCTGAGCCCGCCCTGCCGTCGGACCGAGGAACCGGTACCGGCGGCGAGGGAGGCGGGCGAGGGAGCGGGAGACATGAATGGATTTCGGCCTTACTGAAGAACAGAAGCTCGTCCGCGAGACCGCACGCAACTTCGCCCGCAAGGAGCTCGAGCCTTTAGCGGCCAGCCTCGACGCCCACGCGGGAGCGGAGGAGGAAGCCAAGGCCCGCAGCGCCTTCCTCGCGAGGCTCCGCGCCATGGCCGAACTCGGCTTCATGGGCCTCGCCGTCCGCGGCGAGTACGGCGGCGCCGAGGCGGGGGCGGTGGCCTTCAGCCTCGCCATCACCGAGATCGCCCGCGCCTGCGCCTCGACGGCCGTTTCCGTCTCGGTCACCAACATGGTCTGCGAGGTCATCCAGGCCATCGGCAATGAGGAACAGAAGAAGGCCTACATTCCCAAGCTCTGCTCGGGCGAGTGGTACGCCGGCAGCTTCGGCCTGACGGAGCCGGGCGCCGGTTCCGACCCCGCCTCGATGACGACCCGGGCCCGCGACGACGGGAATTCCTGGGTTCTCGACGGCGGCAAGATCTTCATCTCGAGCGCCCCCTACGCGGGCATCTTCGTCGTCTGGGCCGTCACCGACCCAGAGGCCCCGCGGGGCAAGGGCATATCCTGCTTCCTCGTCGAGAACGGCCTCCACGGCCTCCTCGTTGGCAAGGAGGAGCGCAAGATGGGCCAGCGCGGCTCGGCCACCTGCGAGGTGAGCTTCGATGCCTGCAGGCTGCCCAAGACCGCCCTGATGGGCAGGCTCCATGGCGGTTACCATACCGCGGTGAGCGAACTGGCCGGCGGGCGCATCGGCATCGGCTCCCTGGCCCTGGGCCTCGGCCTCGAGGCGATGGAGCGCGCCGGCCGTCACGCCAACGAGCGGATCCAGTTCGACCGGAGGATTTCCTCCTTCGAAGCCGTGCAGTGGATGATGGCCGACCGCGGGACGGAGCTCGAGGCCGCCAGACTCCTCCTCATGCAGGCGGCCGCGCGGAAGGAAGGGGGCCTGCCCTACGGCAAGGAGGCTTCGATGGCCAAGCTCTTCGCCACGGAGGCGGCCAACCGCGCCTGCCAGGACGCCATCCAGATCTTCGGCGGCTACGGCTACACCGAGGATTACGTGGTCGAGCGCCTGGCCCGCGACGCCCGCGTCACCACCATCTACGAAGGCACGAGCGAGATCCAGCGCATGATCATCGCCCGGGAAATACTCTCGCAATTGCGATAAGGACGCGTCGCGTCGAAGAGTCAGGCGGACGCCCAACGGAGGAACACATGGATTTCGAGCTCGACCAGGACCACAGGATGCTCCGCGACAGCGTCCGCGACTTCGTGACCAAGGAAGTCCGACCGCTCGCGATGCGGATCGACGAGGAGCACAGGATACCCGAGGAACTCCTGGCCAAATACGCCGAGATGGGCTTCTTCGGCAGCTATGTGCCCGAGGCCTACGGCGGCGCCGGTCTCGACATCCTCTCCTACGCCATCGTCGTCGAGGAGGTCTCCAAGGCCTGCGCCTCCAGCGGCGTCGTCATCTCGGCCCACACCTCGCTGGGCTGCGACCCCATCCTCCATTTCGGCACGGAAGCCCAGAAGCGGAAATGGCTGCCGCCCATGGCCAGCGGCGAGAAGATGGGCGCCATCCTCCTCACCGAGCCCGAGGCGGGCAGCGACGTCGCCAACATCCAGACCACCTACCGCCGCGAGGGCGACGAATACATCCTCGACGGCAACAAGGTCTTCATCACCAACGGCGGCTTCCTCGGCACGGGCATCGTCTTCGCCAGCCGCGACCGCTCCCTCAAGCACAAGGGGCTCTCGGCCTTCATCGTCGACCTCGCCTCGCCCGGCGTCACCGCCCTCCGCAACGAGAACAAGCTCGGGATCAGGGGAAGCTATACGACGGCCTTCGCCCTCGAGGGTCTCCGCGTTCCGGCCGACGCCCTCCTCGGCGAGGAGGGCCGGGGCTTCAAGATAGCGATGGAGACCCTGAACGGCGGCCGCATCGGCATCGCCGCCCAGGCCCTCGGCATCGCCGGGGGGGCCCTCGACCGGTCGGTCGCCTACGCCAAGGAGCGAAAGCAGTTCGGCAATCCCATCGCCGAGCTCCAGGCCATACAGTTCAAGCTCGCCGACATGGTCACCCGCGTCGAGACTTCAAGACTCCTCGTGTGGCAGTCGGCCACGCGCAAGGAGAAGGGCCTCCCCTTCGCCACCGATTCCGCGATGGCCAAGCTCCACGCGGCCGAGACCGCGGCCTTCGTGACCCGCGAGGCCGTGCAGATCCACGGCGGCAACGGCTACACCGTCGAGTACGAGGTGGAAAGAATGTTCCGCGACGCCAAGATCACCGAGATCTACGAAGGCACGAGCGAGGTGCAGAAGATCGTCATCGCGAGGGCCCTGCTGGGCTAAGCTTTCTCATCAATTGCTTCCATAGTGCGTCCCCCCGCGCCCATACGGCGCGGGGTCGGGCCCTCCGCGACTATCTGCCCGTCCCCCGGCCCTTCGGGCCGGCCGCGCCTGCGGGGCGGTCTCCTCCGGAGCCCGCCCTGACGCGCTGATTTCAGGGCCGGACAGGATAGTCGCTCCGGTCCCTGACGCGAAGACCCGCTTGCTGCCGAGGAGACAAACATGGAAACGCCGCATCGCATTTCGCCCCAATATCCGAACAATGAGCGTGATGCCCGTCACCTATTCGACGTTAGCTGAAAGATATTTTCTTGCTGCTCTTGAGGTGTTTGCGCGCCGTCCTGGCGCGCAAAAGACCCATGCAGATGTGCCCAAATGCAGTCCAGGTATAGTACTTCAAAAAAGCACCAAAAAATGCTAATCTATGGTACGGAAGCTACCCAGGAGTTTATTGCAATGCAAGTTCTTATGGGCAAAGAGGATATTAGAGACTCACTTGGAATATCCTTGGCCACAGTGAACAATTGGATAAAGACATCTATTATTCCCTCCCCGGATTGCGGTGATAGATATTCCGAAAAGACATATAGCGAGATAGTTGAAAGGATTAAGAACGCCAACATCAAATTGAATGGCAGAGCTAATAGGTCACGCATGGAAAATAAGTATGTATCCTATCTAGGAATCAAGGACAAATATAGGAAGCAATTATTAGACTCTGCCATTTCTATGTTTGAGGAGTCTGACCTTTCAATTCATGAGGGTGTTATTGCGCTGCTGATTTCGATGCTTGAATACAATAATCTGTTCGTAGAAGGATCAAAAATTCATGGCACGGTGCTAGACTGGATTAAGCAACTAAATACCAAGCCAGCAAAAATGGCCCTCTTCTCCAAGATTGAAATAAAAAACGAAGATGATGACTTCTTAGGTGCATTTTATCAGTCAATTCAGAGTATTGCTTCAAAATCTACTAACGGAGCATATTATACTCCTGCTGAACTTCTTACCTCCATAAAAGTCAGACCAAATATGAAAATAATGGACCCATGTTGTGGAAGTGGTGGCATCCTATTGAAGGTGCTTACCAAACAGCATGATCCAAGTGCCGTCTATGCTAGAGATGTCGACCCCGTAGCTTTGCAGATTTGCACTGCGAATCTTGTTCTGTTCTTTGATGATCCAAACATGGAGGCAAACGTAGATAACATTGATCTTCTGTTTATTGAAGATAGCTCCCTGTTCTTCGATACATGTAGCGATAAATACGATTGGATTGTTACTAACCCACCCTGGGGAAGCCGATTCTCCAAACAACAGAAAGATCTCTTACTGTCTCTTTATCCAGAGTTATCAACTTCCGAATCTTTTAGTATCGCCCTCTATCGAATGGTCAAAATGCTTTCCGATGGAGGCGAACTACATTGCTTCCTGCCTCATTCGTTCCTGAATGTCTCAACACACAGGAATATAAGAAGACATATATTGGACTGCAAATATCAAATTGAAATCAAACTTCTAGGTAAGGCGTTTAAGGGGGTACTTTCCGAAGCAATTCTACTTGTGCTTAAGAACTGTGATGACACTTCTCCTTCTATAGAGGTTGAAGGCAAAAATGAAGAACGGTATCTAATAAGAAGATCAGATGTAGAAAGTCCAGATTATATCATCGCGGCAACCGCGTCGCGCAGCGATGGTGTAATACTAGATAAAATATTTAGTGCAAAATACCTTACCCTGTCGGGGGAAGCTGATTTTGGCCTTGGCATTGTTACTGGTAGCAATAAGGATCATGTCAGCAACAAAAGAACAGATACGTCTGAGCCAATATTCCGAGGTAAGGATATTGCTCCCTATAAGTATCTTGAACCAGAATGTTTCATTGAATTTCGACCCAATGCGTACCAGCAGGTTGCTCCATTGAGGTATTACAGAACAAGAAAGATTGTCTATCGGTTCATATGTGATAGGATAATATGTGCTATTGATGAAAACAACAGCCTCATATTGAACAGTGCAAATCTATTCATACCACACAAATATCCGATGGAAACCATAGTATGCCTATTTAACAGTTGTATCTACTCATATATATATAGAAAAAGATTTCATTCATCAAAAGTACTAAAAACTCATATTCAGAGCTTGCCGCTTCCTCGATATTCAAAAGAAGAACATGACCTATTTGCTCAGCTATATTCAAAAATACGCGAAGGCGCTATAGAACAAGAAAGCATTGATTTAGAAATTAGCAAGTACTTTTGCCTGACAGCCGAAGACTACATCCATATCAAAGGAAGTATCGATGGAATTACTCACTGAAGAACTAGACAAACTGATAGACAAGCTTGAACAATCGCGCGATTTTAGAAACGATTTAGATAGTGTAAAGTCAGTTTATCCATTCAGCAGATATGAATACGTTATTTCTACCCTGCTTTCAAAAGGCACTTTATCCTATGAAGAGTATCTTGACCTAAGAGATAGTTACATAAATAGGAATTTGTTTCTTTATGTATTTGAAATATCTGCTCCGCGTGGGTTCGGTGATACTTGGGCCTTTAGCCATTTATTGTCTGTCGAACCAGAATTGAGGCGTCCAAGCAAAAAGATTGACATGAGTTATAAAGGCGAATATGACTTGTATCTACCATATTTTACGCGCAACATAAAGATCGAGGTAAAGGCATCACGGGCTGTTGATCGGGATAAGCCTGATGAACCTTTGTACGTCAAGGCCTTATCTTCCCACGTAAGTAAGAAATTCTTGATGAACTTCCAGCAGCTAAAACCATCATGCTGCGATGTCTTTTTGTGGATAGCTGTCTATCGAGATTGTGTAAAGTACTGGGTATTGAAGAATCAAGTGATCAGAAACCACCCTGACTTTACTCCGCAGCATAGAAATGAATCCACTGCCGAAAGGGAAGCTGGGTATGATCGATCTAGAATATACGAAGGGCAGATCATGATAACAAATGACAACATCGCAACAATTAAGGACTATCTAGTTGAAGGCCGTGCTATTCGGCAAGCAATTATCGAGGAATTTGAAAAATAAGACGCATATTGGGAAAATTACTAAGAATGGCATTACAATGCTGCCCGCGTGATCATTTCCTAAATGGAGAATCGACCTCGCCGTCCGTGGCGAGGCCATCAATGAAGAAGCAAGAAAATATCCATCAGCTAACAAGCGTTCGCTGTAGCGGATCGCCAGGTACTGGCTGCCGCGGTCGCTGTGATGGACGAGGCCCCCCCGGAATGTGTCAACATAGTTGGCAGGTAATCTGTTCGAATCTTTGACATCAAGCTGATTGCTTTTCAGGGATGGGATTGAGGTAGACGACGCGGTCTGCGCCGTGGTGGCCGATGCGTTTTCCCCAACGCTCAGGATGTGATCCTCGAGCATTATCGAGTGTCTTGTTGCGCATCTCGAAGATTGAGAGATCCCGGCCCTCGTGACGTTGCTGAGGGGTGACATAGCCGATCCCCGGTAAGCGCTGCCATCACCGCGTTCAGTAGGTCTTTGGCTTGAGGTTGTAGGGGAGCAAAGCCGCGACCTCTTCGCGGTTGCGTGCGGTGGGAAGCCGATCGAAAAGGTGGCAAAGATAGCGGTAAGGTTCATGGCCGTTTGCCCTGGCAGTCTCGACTAGGGAGTAGATCGTCGCGCTTGCCCAGGCACCCTTGGGTGTGTCGCAGAACAACCAGTTCTTTCGTTTATGCTGAGCTCAGCATAAACGCAATTATGCTCAGTTAGTTTTTATGCTGAGTGACTCCCAGAGAGCCGCATGATACAAGGTCAGCGCACCAAAGGCATTTGTTAATGCTCAGCATAATAATGTGAGACACAAACTCGGCGTCAACGCCGAAAAGGAGTGTCTCATGGCTGTATTGATGACAGATCCTGAAGATTCCAGTTCGGAGAGCGGGGTCACTGATCGTGTCCGGCGCCTTTTGGTAA
>DATKTD010000182.1:0-5187 GCA_035531315.1 Rectinemataceae bacterium | reverse complement strand
TCGTCGTCGGGATAGTTCATCGGCCAGCCCTGGTTCAGGCGGTAGGTGAAGGCTCCGATGGTGGCGACCTTGGCGATGATGCGCTGGGCCTGGAGGATGCGGCAGTCGACGCAGGCCGTGTCGCGCGCGTCCGGGTAGAGGGAACCCAGGGCGCTGATCGCGCCGATGAAGACGCTCATCGGATGCGCCGAATGGCGGAAGCTCTCGATGAGATGCTGCGCATTGGTATGAAGGAGACTGTGGTGGTTTATGTCCCACTCCCACTGCGCGAGCTCGGACTTCGAGGGGAGCTGGCCGAAGATGAGGAGGTAGGCCGTCTCCATGAAGGTCGAATGCGCCGCGAGCTGCTCGATGGGATAGCCGCGGTAGCGGAGAATGCCCTTGTCGCCGTCGAGGAAGGTGATGGACGACCGGGCGGTCGCGGTATTGAGGAGGGCGGGATCGTAGGTGAGGAGGCCGAAATCCTCCTTGTCCTTCTTGATCGCGCGTAGATCGATGGCCCTGATGGCGCCGTCGACGATCGGAATCTCGTATTTCTGGCCGGTCCTGTTGTCGACGACGGAGAGAGAATCGCTGCCCATGATTTCCCGCCTGCCGATCAAAGGGATTTGGCGAGGCGTTCGGCCACGCGATCGATGAAGCCGGCGGTGCTCTCGTAGCCCGCGGGCTTGGGCTGCACGAGGTTGACGAGGTCCTTCGTCACGACACCCTCCTCGATGAGGTCCACGATGCTCTTGTCGAGCAGGTCGGCGAAACGCACGACCTCGGGCGTGCCGTCGAGCTCGCCGCGTTTCCTGATCGCGCCGGTCCAGGCGAAGATCGAGGCCACCGAGTTCGTGCTCGTCGCGTTGCCCTTGAGATGCTCATAGTAGTGCCTTTTAACGGTGCCGTGGGCCGCCTCGTACTCGTACTTGCCGTCGGGCGAGACGAGGACGGAGGTCATCATGCCGAGGCTGCCGAAGCCCGCGGCAACCATGTCGGAGAAGACATCGCCGTCGTAGTTGGTGGTCGCCCAGAGCATGCCGCCCTCGTGCTTCATGAGCTGCGCGACGGCGTCGTCGATGAGCATGTAGCGGTAGGTCACTCCCGCGGCCTTGAGCTGGGCCTCGGCCTTGACGACCTCCTCGGCGAAAATGTCCTTGAAGCGCGCGTGGTATTTCTTGCTGATCGTGTCCTTGGCCGCGAACCAGAGTTCCATCTTCTGGTCGATCGCGTAGGCGATGCAGGCCTTGGCGAAGGATCGGATGGAGGCGTCGGTGTTGTGCATACCCATGATGACGCCGCCGCCGTTCTTGAACTCGTGGACCGTGAGGCGGGTGGTCTCGCCGCCGCCATCGGGGGTGTAGACGAGCTCGGCCTTGCCGTTGGCCGGCACGACAAAATCGACAGATTTGTAAAGATCGCCGTAGGCGTGGCGGCCGATGGTGACGGGCTTCTTCCATGAACGGACGGCGGACTGGATGTTCTTCGCGATGATGGGCTTGCGGAAGACGGTGCCGTCGAGGATGGCGCGGATGGTGCCGTTTGGAGAGGGCCAGGCCTTCTTGAGATTGTATTCCGAGATGCGATCCTGGTCGGGGGTGATCGTCGCGCACTTGACGCCGACGCCCCACTTCTTGATCGCGTTGGCCGAATCGACCGTCACCTTGTCGTCGGTATCGTCGCGGTGCTTTACCCCGAGGTCGTAGTACTCGAGCTGGATATCGAGATGGGGCAAAATGAGCTTGTCCTTGATCATCTGCCACACGATGCGGGTCATCTCGTCGCCGTCGAGTTCGACGAGAGGTGTCTTAACCTTGATCTTCATCGGAACGCTCCTTGGGCACCGCGGTATTTTCGAGTCGTCATGCTCGTCCTGACTGTGAGGATTGCGGGTGACTGAATACGGGTTGTGGTATAGGTATACGGCACCTTCCCAGGCTGCGCAACAAAAAAGTAGTGGACTTGCGATCGGGTAGAGACCCATGTAGGATGCCGATCCGCCGAAGGGGGCAGTTGGCATGAATAGCGAGTTTGACGAAATCATAGATCGTCGTAATTCCAATTCAATAAAATGGAATCGATACAAAGAGGACGTAATACCGCTTTGGGTCGCGGACATGGACTTCCGCTCTCCGCCGCCCGTCGCTGCGGCCCTCCATAAGGCGGTCGATCATGGCGTATTCGGCTACCCCGACACGCCCGCCTCGCTGCGAGGACGACTCGCGTCCAGGATGGAGCGTCTGTACGGATGGGAGGTCGATCCCGACTGGGTCGTGGCGACGACGGGTCTCGTCAGCGGCTTCCACGCCGCGGCCGCGGCCCTCTGCGAGCCGGGCGAAGGTTACCTCATCCAACCCCCCGTCTACATGCCCTTCAACGAACTCGGCGGGCACCTCGGCCTCGTCAGACAGGAGGCGCCGCTCGCCACCTCCGAATCGGCGGATTCGCTCCTATATTCTATCAATTGGGACATATTCGAGTCGGCCTTCGGGTCGCGCGGAGCGAGGACGGCCATGTTCCTCCTCTGCGACCCACATAATCCCGTGGGCCTCGTCTGGGACGAGGCGACCCAGCGCCGCATGGCCGAGGCGGCGATTTCGCGCGGAGCGGCCATCGTCTCGGACGAGATACACGCGGAACTCCTCCTCGACGACATCGGGCATCGTCCCGTCGCGGCCGCCGATCCCGCCTTCGCGGCGAGGAGCGTCACCCTCGTATCGCCCTCGAAGACCTTCAACATCGCCGGACTCTTCTGCGGCTTCGCCATCATGCCCGACGCGGGCATCCGCGCGGCCTTCGAGCGGGAGGAGGAGCGCATGACCCTCCACTGCACGAGTCTGTCCCTCGTCGCGGCCGAGGAGGCCCTCTCGGGGAGCTGCGATACCTGGCTCGCCGATGTTCGCGACTACCTCAGGGCCAATCGCGACTTCGTCCTCGACTTCCTGCGGGAAAGGATGCCGAGCCTCCGCGCGACGCGCCCCGCGGCCACCCACCTCCTCTGGCTGGATTGCAGACGGCTCGGACTCGACTCCCCGGCGGATTTTTTCCTCGAACGAGCCCGTGTCGGCCTCAACGACGGCGCCGCCTTCGGCGCGGGTGGGAAGGGTTTCGTCCGCCTCAACTTCGCCAGCCCGCGTTCCCTCCTCGCCGAGGCCCTGGAAAGGATGGCACGGGCCATCGATGATCGTGCCGGGCCGAGTCCCCGAGAATGAAAAAGGCCGCCGGCCTCCGTGTGGAGACGGCGGCCCGAGCCGGCTTCGCTTTTCGGCGGCCCGATCCGGCCGCGCCTTGCTTGGCCTTACTTGAGGGCGGCGAGGGCCTTTGCGGCCGACTTGTTGCCCATGCCGGCGGCCTTCTGGAAGTCGGTCCGGGCGAGGTCCTTGCGGCCCGTATCGCGATAGAGTTCGCCGCGATAGAGCCAGGCGTCGGAGTTGGCGTCCTTGGAGTTCGCGAATAGCCCGACGTACTCGTCATAAAGGCGCTCGGACTTCTTGAGATCCTGGCCGGCTATGCCCGGGATCGACTGCCAGAAGCGGCCGAGGGCGATGATGGGCCCCCCGTTGTCGTACATCTTGTTGAACTTGTATGCGTTCTCGAAACCCGTCTGGGTCTTGCCCTTGAGGCCCTCGGCGAGGGCGCTGAAGATGCTAACGCAGTCCGAATAGGTGCCGACGCAAAGGCCGTACCAATACCACCCTTCTATGCCCGAGGAATTCAGCTTGAAGGCGATCTCGCCGTACTTCATTCCGGTCTTGGCCACGGGCTTTGCCTGGTCCTTCCAACCGCTGACCTCGTCGGTCTTGAGCCGATCGCCGTATTGCCGAGCGGCCTTCGCGGCCTGCCAGTTCGCGGCATAATCGGCAGGGGCGGCCTGGGCGGCGGCGAGGGCCGACTCGTAGCCGGTCTTGAGTTCCTGCAGGGACTGCGCGGCGACCGTCGTCGGCGCGAGGAAGGCCACGGCGAAGGCGGCCGCGACGACAATCGATTTCCTCGTCATCAATAACCTCCACGTCAATGCTATAGGATTCGAGGAGGGTAAACCCGTCCGAACACGCGGTCAATGGCGACCGCGGAGGGCATCCGCCCCTCGCCTGACTCCCGGCCGGAGGGGGCCAGACCATCGAAGAACTTCCGCACCGAGGCGGCTTCCTCGTGACCGAGAATTGTGCGGCCTCCGCCGTTCAGCTGGAGGGTCCCCACCCGCGGATCGAAGACTGCCTTGAGGGCGGCGGCGTCGCCGAAATACCGCGGGGCGTTGTCGTGCTCGAGCCGCGACGGAGACGGGATCGAGGGCCCCGAAGCCTCATCCAGGGAATCCCCCACCGACGCCAAACCCGGCCATGCCCAGACTCATGGTCTTAGCGATGGCTCGATGGAGATCCAATATCTCAAAATAATCCCGTCGGCTCCATCGGGAACGCCGCTCTCGAAGACACCGCGATTGTTCTCTATTGCCAGCACTGAGCCAGTGTTGCCGCTCGCGACAGTGACAAGAACTCTGACCAGGCCGAATTCTCTCGCAACGCCCAACATTTCTCGCAGTATAGCTGTGCCAAGGCCCTTCCTGCGCTCGGAGGGTCGGACATCGAAACCGATATGCCCCCCCACTCTCAGAAAGCGCTCGTTGAGAACGGGCCGGATCCTTCCGGTCCCGAGGATACGATCGCGCGCATCGTCGATGAACCAATAGGCGAAATTCCTCACGGAACCCGACGGGACGAGGCCGGCGGCAAAGCACCTTTCCCGTTCCAGACGCGCTTGGGCATCCTCAAAGGTCCTGATCGTCGCGTAGTCCGTTTCTCCCTCTGCCTGGTACTCATGACACATTTCCAGGTAGCCGTCGAGAAGGTCTTCGGTGGGCTCCGCTCGCAGCATGGCAAGTCCTTGGCGATTTCGATTGTCTGTCATGATAGGATCGCCCATCCTTTCTGACAATCGGAGTCGAGGAAAAATGGCCGGGAATGCCTTCATAAGGGAAGCGAGGCGGGACGATGCCGAGGCCTTAGCCCGTCTCGCCGGACAGCTCGGTTATCCATGCTCGGATGACGATGTAAAGGCCAGACTGGCCCGTCACGAGGGCAAGGACGACAGGATAATCCTCGTAGCCGAGGCGGACGACGCGGTACTGGGCTGGGCCAGCCTGGAAATCGTCGATCGATTTTACTTACTCACCCGGCAACTTGATATCCTATTGAGGCGAAGCCG